>JBDNHS010000379.1:0-38015 GCA_041688685.1 Kapaibacterium sp. (SeqCode) | reverse complement strand
TTACCTGACTCTTGGGCAATTGACCAAATTTTTCCAATTATGCCTATACATAGATTAAATAAAGAACCCAAAAGAAGAGCGACTTTACAGGATATTACTTGCGACTCTGATGGCAAGATTGATTTATTTATTGGTACTGGAGATATGGCTCATTCATTGCCTGTTCACGAATTCAACGAAAAAGAACCATATTATATTGCTGCCTTTTTGGTTGGTGCATACCAAGAAATATTAGGTGATTTGCATAATTTATTTGGAGATACAAATGCAGTTCACGTTGTTTCTACTGAAGATGGTTATGAAATAAAGCAAATTATTGATGGTGAAACAGTCGCAGATGTATTGGATTATGTTCAATATAGTCCAAAAAAATTAGTTAGAGCAATGGAATCTTGGGTTACTAATTGTGTTAAATCTGGTAAAATCAGTACAGCAGAAGGAAAAGAATATTTAGCTATATACCGTTCTGGTTTATATAGTTATACATATTTAGAACAATAAGTAAGTAAACTCAATACCAACACATAATTATATATTTCACAAGGACAGGTCGTTTGACTTGTCCTTTTTTTTTGTTTTTAGCATTAATTTGTCTTGAAAATTGATTTACGAAGGATTAATAGGAATTTTTGATTGTTTAGAAGAGAGTTAAAGATACGCCAAAGTACAAATCTCTTTATTAAATTATATTTAGCGAATTCGTTTTGGGATAGCTGTATTTAATTTAATTTGAGTCTAAATTTAATATTCTGAAATATTGGTGATTTTAATATTAAAGCACCTGTTACAGGGATTAGGTTTTAGGATGTATTAAATAACATTTTTATAATATAAGATTATCATTTATAAGAATATTAAAAAATAAATCTATTTTTTCATTTTTACCTGCTGCTACTAATTTGCTAAGGATTTGTGCTTGTTCTTGAAATAAAAATAAAAAGGGATACCTAAAAGTACTAAGAATATACCAAAAATTGAATTGATAATTTCTGTTTTGCCTTCGATATAATTAACTATATCTGAATAAATTGTCAAAATAACGAATAATGTGGCGAATATCACAAAAATTGCTGGAACATAAGGGTAACCCCAAACTTTGTATGGGCGTGCAACATCTGGCATCTTTTTTCTCAAAACAAATAAGCCATAAGCTCCAGCAGCATAAAAAATCCAACTTACAAAAATCAACATATCTGTCAAAATATCAAAAGTACCAGAAATTACTAATACACAAGTCCAAACTGCTTGTAAAATCAATGCGTTTGCTGGAGTTAGAAATCGTGGGTGGACTTCACCAATTGATTTAAAAAATAAGTTGTTTTTTGACATTGCATAATACACTCTTGCACTCACCATTATAGTACCATTGGAAGTACCGAAGGTAGAAATCATTACGGCGGCAGAAACCAAACCAGCACCAATTGGACCAATTGACCTCAAAGCCACATCGGCAGCCACAAGAGTGGATTTTGACATTTCTTCGACAGGTAATACATAGATGTATGCTAAGTTAATTAATATATAAATCCCTAATATTATCAATGCTCCAATAGTCAGAGCTAATGGAATATTTTTTTGTGAATTTTTGACCTCACCGGCGATATAGGTAATATTATTCCAGCCATCATAAGCCCAGAATGCACCAGACAAAGCAGCTATAAATCCTGCCATTGAGCCGATACTGCCATAAGTTGTTGTAGAGGCATCAGTGGTAAAATTTGAGACACTTCCCCCAGAATACATAAACCCAAAGTAAACTAACAAAAGTATTGCTAATATTTTCATCCAAGTAAATATATTTGCTACAATTCCACCAAACACAACTCCGATATAATTGACAATACTAAGAAATAATATTACTGATATTGTTACAAGTTTGACACCAATATCGTGCAATGGATATATTTTGCCCAATAATGGTATATAGAAATAAAAATCTACATATTCTATTGGGATAAAATTATCTATCCGAAAAAGATAAAAATATTGACTATATTCTCCAAAAATATAAGTAATTGATGCGATGGAGCCGGTCTGAATTACTGCGAAAATTGCCCAGCCATATAAAAAAGCAAAAAACTTACCATACATTTTTTCAAAAAAGACATACTGCCCTCCAGTTTCCGATATCATACCAGCCACTTCGGCGTTGCTTAATGCACCAAAAAGCGTAATTACGCCTGCCAAAACCCAGACAAATATCAACAACTCGGGAGAACCAAGTTGAGAAGCCATTAATGCAGGTTTTTTGAATATTCCAGAGCCAATTACCGCACCAACAACAATTGATACAGTTGTAAATAATCCTAATTTTGGCAAAAGTGAGCTTTCTTTATTCATTTTTTGTATACAGTTTTACAAATTTTAAATTTAAAATATAAATATACCTTTATAATTATTTCAATTTAACATAAAATTGTAATTTTGTAAAATCAAATTTAAAATATAGTATTAAAAATAAGAGTATGAAAGTTTCCGGATTTAGTTTTGTTAGGAATGGTAATATTTTCGCTTATCCAATGAAAGAAAGTATTTTATCGATGTTGCCGCTCTGTGATGAGATTATCATTGCTGTTGGGAAATCAGATGATGATACTTTGGAGACGATTAAATCTTTGAATGAAAGTAAAATTAAAATTATTGAAACAGAATGGGATTTGAACAATAACAAAGATGGCAGAATTTACTCTGAGCAAACAAACTTAGCGTTTGAGCAATGTACTGGGGATTGGTGTTTGTATCTCCAAGCCGACGAGGTGATACACGAAAAAGACTATGCAGAAATTAGTAAAAGGTTTATCTCTGAGTACGAAAATGACAAAATAGATGCCCTACTATTTAATTATAAACATTTTTATGGCTCTTATGATTATTTGGGAGTTGGAAGGCAGTGGTATAAAAGGGAAATTAGGGTTATTCGGAACAAAAACAATATTACTTCTTGGGGAGATGCACAGGGATTTAGAAAAGTTGTAAATATAGATGGTAAGGAACAAATAGAGAAATTAAAAGCCAAACAAATTGACGCTGATATATTCCATTATGGTTGGGTGAGACCTCCAAAAGCACAGGGTCTGAAAATTGCAAATGCCAATAATTATTATCATAAAGATAATTTTAATTTGAAAAATACTTTGGATAATTCTAACACAGAAAAGCTAAATTTTAATTATGACAACGCATTTGAATTAGAGAATTTTAAAGAAACGCACCCAAAATTAATGCAAAATAAAATAATTACGGACAAAAATTGGACACAGTATTTTGATGCAACAAAACTACGCAAAAAGCCATTGAGACATAAAATCACAGACAAAATAGAAAAGATAACTGGCTATAGAATTGGCGAGTACCGTGATTTTGTATTGGTTAAGTAGAATTGAGAGAATAATGGTAATTTGTTAATTGTAAAAGGTTAATAAGAAAGTAAAGAATGTAGTGCTTTCTTGAACCACTTAGTGGTAATATCATATTAGGAAATGTGTTCTCTCCTTTCTGTTTTTCATTCGGCTTCAAAGGTGCCGTAAGATTTCTAAAAGGTTGTCATTTTATTATTAATATTCTACCTCTTCGAGATTGGGAAGAGAAAAAAATAGGAAAATATTTTATTTTGAATAAAAGTTATTAAATTCCGTCTAAGAAATTTAATATGTTAATAAATAGGTTTTGGCTTTCACTAAATTGAATATTTATGTTAGGTTTGAATAAAAATAATTTCTTAGTTTTTTTGGTAATTATGGCTATTTTTGGTTGCTCTACTACCAAAAGACCCAGTGGGTTTGAACTGCAACAAAATGAAATAATCGAAAGTCTCGATACTAATCCCAAACCAATCTTCATTACTGGTACCAAAAGTATTGATAGTGCCAATCCAAATTTGATTGTATATGATTTATTTAGATTAAATTACAAAAAATACCCAGATAGCATAAAGTTAAATACAAGAGTTTTTGACTCACTCGGGAATTTTATTACAAATATGGCACAACCCTACGCCAAAATTAATCACAATTATTTCACCAAACTTGATGAAAGTTTGGGACTTGTTTACAAAAAAAGAGATGTCAATATAGAGAAATATAACGTTAGAGAATTTGGAGCATTGGACTCAATTCCGTTTAACATTGCTTTACTTATGGATTATAGTGGCTCGATGGATTTGACAAAAGATGTATTGATAGAAGGTTCAGAGATTTTTGTTGGTATGAAGTATCCAGCCGATAATATTGGGGTATTTTCATTTAATAATAAATTTGATATTAAGTCACCATTTAGCACAGACACAAACTTAATTATTTCTAAATTAAAAGCTAATAAAAATGAAGGATTGGGATTGTTTTCGGCTCTCAATGATGGAGTATGGAATACGCTCACACAACTTAATAGCTTAGACTCCAATGTTCAAAGGGTTATGGTAATATTTTCTGATGGAGATGATAATTATTCCAAAAAACAAATTGGCGATGTTATACAAAGAGCACAAAATCTGAATGTATCAATTTTTGCTGTTGCGTTTGGATATTCGATAGATGAGAATTTGCGATATATGGCAAAATATACTGGCGGAAAATTCTATAAAGCAAAAAGTAAAAAAGAGATGTTGGATATATTCCGTGATATTTATATGTCGTTGAGATATTTTTATCAAATTAGCTATACACCACCAAAATATTGGGGTGTTCATAGAGTTAGTTCATTAGTCGAAATTCCAAATAGAAAAGATAAATTACCTAAGTTGATAGCAAATGGCGAGTATGACACAAGTGATTTATTCCCTTGGTCAGACTTATCTTCTGCATTTGAACGACCTATATTATTTGATTTTAATAAAGATTCAGTCAAAGAAGAGTCGTTTTATATATTAGACGAAATCACCGATGCAATGATGAGTAAACCTACAATTAGAATAGAAGTGCAGGGTCATACAGATAATGTGGGACCAGAAACAGCGAATCAAACATTATCTGATAAAAGAGCAAATGCTGTTGTTGATGCTCTGATTAGTAGAGGAATAGAACCCAAAAGACTCCGTGCAAGAGGATTTGGTATGAGTTTACCCGTTGCTAATAATAATACAGAAGAAGGCAGAGCGAAAAACCGTCGGACTGTATTTATGATAATTGCAAAGTAAATTGTAAAGTAAATTGTAAAGTAAATTGTAAAGTAAAATTGTAAAGAATGTAAATAATCTTAGATATTTATGGATAATGAACTAAATAATCAAAGTTTTAATTTTAATATTACAGATGAATTAAATTCTATCAAAAAAGAATTAGATTCACTTAATACGCATAATTCTACAGATAACTCTAATACCAATCTACCCAAATCTCAAATTCAAAAATATCAAGATGATGAGTATATATTACAAAAATATCTAAAAAAGCATGATGGAAATTTTTTATCACCAGAATTTATTTTAATTGCATATTCAAAGGGATTTTTCCCGATGTATGAGGAATATTATAATAATATTACTTGGCATAATCCAAATCCAAGAGCAGTAATTCCATTAGAAAATCACAAAACACCAGCAAGGTCATTAAGACAAACAATTAAAAAATTCGATTATACTATCGATTTTAATCAAAATTTTGAAGCGGTAATTAGGAATTGTGCCAAAAGGGACGAAACTTGGATTACAGAAGAAATGATTAAAGCATATATAAATTTGAATAAATTAGGTTACGCTCAATCAGTTGAGACATATTCAAACGGTGAATTAGTTGGTGGATTGTACGGATTAACCATTGGCGGAGCATTCTTTGGCGAATCAATGTACAGCCAAACTACTTCTGCTTCCAAATTTGCTTTCTTTGAGTTAATTTCAAGATTAAAAGATAAACAGTTTATTTTATTGGACTCCCAATATATTAATGACTTCACATCTACACTCGGTGCAATAGAAATTCCAGAAGAATTATTCAAAGAAAAATTGAACAAAGCTATAAAGTTAAAACGGGATTTTAGGTAGAAATAATCCTTTTTATTTATGAAAAATTTGCTTTTATTTTACTTTTATTTTACTTTTATTCTGATTTTTTATTTTATAGTTAATAATTATTTTTAAATAAATTATTGTTTTGTAAATTTGTAATTATTAATTTACATACAAAGTCAATAAATTGAATTTACAACTACAAATGCCAAATTATTTAAAGAAATTAAAAGTTAAGTCTAATAATTCAAATCAAAATAAATTCAGATTCAAATATCAATTCAAATCTATAATTATATTAATTGTTTTGAATATCTTTTTGGTAACTTCTTGTGCTGTCAATTATTCAAAACCAAAAGATTTGAATTGTATTGTTCCAATCCAAAATTGTAATCAAAATGAATGGAAAGGACAAGAATTAGATACAAGTTATAGTTCATCTAAGGTCAATGGTTATTATTACAAAATTTCTGCTGTTGAGAATATAAATTCAGAAAACAATGAATTTGCAATTACCAATTTTGGAAATAACTATAATAATAGAAATTTAGATAAGTATGCTTATTTGACTTATGAACAAAAAATAGAAAATGATAAATTTGTTAATCAAAATATTCAAAAAAACAAAAAAATAAGATTTGCATCTGCTTCAAACCCTGTAATAGAGGATATCTATTTTCCACAGAATGAAATTAATTCTCATTTCGGTCTTATAAATACTAATTCTAATAATATTACTAATAATAATAATAATTCTAATTCTTTGAATATATATTTGGCTTTTTCTACTTTCCCCAAAAATAAATTGAATTATCAAGAAATTGAAAATACCATCGGTTTATCTGATATAATCGAAATAACAAGCAATTCTAATACAAATTCTAACGATATATTTGAAACAATTAATGAAAAAGTATCTAACCTTTATCAACAAGAAAATTGGGCGAAAAATAATAAGATTATAGATTTTTATGAAGGGAAAGATACAACTGATGTGAATTTATTTGTTTCTCATCCTAATTTACACCCTAATAATAGAGTATTATTTTTTACTTCTAATTATTTCAATTTTTCACAAAAAGAAACTAATTTCAAAGGTTGTGAGATTTATTTTATAATTAAAGACAAACAAAATAAATGGTCTAAACCAATTAACTGTGGCACAAATATCAACACAGATTGTGATGATATTTCACCTTATGCAACAAAAGATGGAAGCAAACTTTTGTTCTCATCAATGGGTGGCGAAAGTGTTGGTGGATATGATTTATTTGAATCCATAATTGATAATAATGTCTTAAATAATATTATTACAAATTTTGATAAATCTGGCGAAATTGACCAGAATTATATTGCGTCAAATATCAAAAGTTTATTCCAGCCAAGTAAAAATATGGGTAAACCAATTAATACTAAGTTTGATGAGATATTCCCTACTGCTCCAAATCAGATAGACTCGGTTTTGTATTATTCATCAAATCAAAATGCCAAAAATGGCTTTGATATTTATGTCAAAGAAAAAATCTACACAAATAAAATATTAGCCGAAAATTCCAAACCATTAAAAGATGAATTCGAAATTAATTCTCATATTGTTTTAGAGCAAGCTCTACAATTACCTACAATCGAAGCTGAAAACAATATAAATATTACAAATATAAAAGACTTAAAGCAAACGCCAAAGATTGAAAAAGTCATTGAAACAATAAATATAGAAGGTAAAGTAAGAAGTCAAGAAGATGCTAAGCCAATCGAAGGTGCAAGTGTTATTTCGCAATTTGTAAAAAATGGAGAAAAGTATTCTGAAACTGTTTCAGACAAAAACGGCGACTATTTTTTAGAAATACCAAAAGGCGAACAAATAGATATTATTGCACAAAAGGAAAGTAAATTTTATGATAAATACACTCTGAAAATTGACACTGGTGGCACAACCAAAACAATTAAAATCGACTTTAAATTACCAGAAAAACTTACTTTAAGAATAAATTTCCCTTATGACGAATTCAAAGAGCCATATCAATTCACCCTTGATTCTAATGGAATAGAAACTGACGAAACTTGGGAACATACACTCGATTTGTTGGCTCAAGATGTTATAAGTACAATTGACAAAATCAAGTTTTTGGAAATCATAGGACATACCGATGATATCGCCGGAGTTGAATACAATAGTACTTTGGGCTTGAATAGAGCAAAATTTGTCTCAGATGAGTTAATCAAAAGAGGAGTTGATTCTAATAAAATAGTTGTCAAATCAAAGGGTAAGTCAAACTTATTGCCAAAGAAAAAAGATGAAAGTCTTGACATTTATCGCAAAAGACTAAGAAGAGTTACTTTTGAGAAAAAAATATAACTTAATGAATATAAATCAAAAATTATTAATAAATAATAATTTATTTAGATTAATATTCAATCAAAAAACGTCTAAATACAATTAAACGTATAATTAAATATATCAAATTATCTGAAATCAAAATTTTAATTAATGTCTAACAATAGAATACTTTTAATTTTAATTGCATCTACATTGATTTTTGCTGGTACTGTTTCATTTGGAGTATATTTTATTACTTCATCGGGAATACCTTCATTAGAACAATTAGAGAATCCACCACAATCCCTCGCTACACAAATATTTAGCGAAGATGGAGAGATTTTAGACCATTTCTTTATTGAAAGAAGAGTAAATTTACCACTTAATGAAATTCCCAAAGATTTTATAAAAGCATTGATTTCGACCGAAGATAAAAAATTCTACAGACATTGGGGATTAGATGTAGATAGAATTATCAAAGCAATGATCAAAAATGTGTTGGCGGGACGTACCAAAGAAGGTGCATCTACCATTACACAACAATTAGCACGTAACTTGTTTTTGGATCAATCAATTAATTTGGGACGTAAAATAAGAGAAGCCCAAGTTGCTATACAAATCGAAAACATTTACACAAAAGATGAAATCCTCGAGATGTATTGTAATACTGTAGCATTTGGTAGAGGTGCTTATGGTATTAATGTTGCAGCAAAGACTTATTTTAATAAAAAACCAAAAAATCTAACTACTTCCGAGTCTGCTTATTTGGTTGGATTACTCAAAGCACCTTCTTTTTATGATGTCAGAGTGGACGAGCAGAGAGCAATTCGTAGAAGAAATTTAGTATTGAGTTTGATGTTATCAAATAAAAATCTAACAGAAGACGAATATTATGAATATATCGAAGAACCTATCTTAAGTATAAGAGGCAAAGGCAAAAACAATATTGATGATATTGCACCGCATTTTGTAGAGTATATTAGGCAACACGTAAGAGATGATGATAATTTAAATAAGTATGATTTATACAAAGATGGTTTGATAATCAAAACTTCTTTAAATTCAAAAATTCAAAAATATGCTAATGAAGCAGTCGAAGAGCATCTTTTGGAATATCAAAAGTTATTTGACAGAGCGTTTAGCTGGAATAAAAATAAAGATTTATTAAAGAAAGTAATAAGTGATGCTATTAGGAAAAATCCTCAATATATTTTTGCATCAAAAGAACACAAAAAAGATATTGCAGATAGATTAAGAAATAATAAAAAATTTGTTGATTCGGTCAAAAGTGTTGTAACTACTATTCAAATTGGTTTGGTAGTTATCGAACCAAGAACTGGTGCTGTATTGAGTTTAGTTGGAGCGTCTCCAAAATTTATGTTAGAAAATCCTGATGCAAAGTATTCATTAAATCATGTTACTCAAATCAGACGTCAACCCGGTTCTGCTATAAAGCCATTTATTTATGCAATGGCACTTAGTCAAGGTATGCAACCAGAAGATATGATTAGTTGTGGTCCATTTAGTTGGACTAACCCTGAATCAGGTGAGGTGTGGAGACCGAGTACAGGTACAAATGAATGCCCAGACGCAAGTTACAAAATGAGTTTGGTAGATGGATTAAGAAAATCAGTCAATTCAATTGCTGCGAGGTTAATTACTCAAGTTACTTCGCCTTTAGAGGTAAAAAACACTTTGATTAAAGCAGGTGTTGCGAGTAAAATTAATGCTGTTCCGGCTTTGGCTTTGGGTGCTGGTGGAGAATTCAAACCATTAGAACTGATTTCTGCGTATACCATCTTTGCAAATGACGGATTTGCTGTAAAGCCATTTTTCTTAAATGAAATTGAAGACAAACAAAATAATATTATTTATAAAAAGAATGTTGGAAATAAAGTCGCTGATGTATTGAATAAAGAAATTGCCCTTAATACAACTTATATGCTCGAACAGGTAGTAAATAGAGGTACAGCGACAAGAGTTAGAAAGTACTTTAAAAACATTGCTGCAGCTGGTAAAACCGGTACTACAAACAACAATACAGATGCTTGGTTTGTCGGTTATACTCCTGAATTACTTTGTGGTATTTGGGTTGGCTTTGATGACCAAAGAGTTAATTTTGATGTTATTGGACTGAACGGACAAGGTGGTAGAGTTGCAGGTCCTATTTGGGGAAAGTTGATGAGTAAAATCTATAATGACAAACTGTTGCCATATAAAGTTAAAAACTTTGACTACACAAACACCGAAATTGTACCAACTAATCTGGATTCTTTGAGACAGCAACCAATTGAAGAAATAGAAGAAATTAGATAATTACTACTTATAATTCACTAACATATCTCTTAACAAATATCCCTAAACAAATATCCCTAAACAAATATCCCTACAAATATATCCCTAAAATAAAAACGATTGATTATTTATGAAAGCAATAGAAAACAAAACAATAATATTTGGAGTATCTGGCTCAATATCAGCATACAAAAGTCCAATAATAATTAGAGAATTAATTAAATTAGGTGCTAATGTAAAAGTTGTAATGACTCAGGATGCTACGAATTTTGTTTCGCCTTTGGTCTTGTCTAATCTAACAAAAAATAAAGTAATAGTTAATCAATTTGATGAAAATATTAATAATTCCGGAGCTTGGCATGTAGAATTAGCTAATCATTGTGATTTGATGATAGTTGCTCCTGCATCAATGAATACCATCGCAAAATTAGCGAATGGACTTTGTGATAATTCATTAATGACTACCTTATTCTCTATTCCCTTTGGTTATAATAATTCTAATAATTCAACCTCTCTAAATTCAAAGAATATACCAATTATTCTATCTCCAGCAATGGATTATGATATGTGGTATCATCCAGTCAACCAAAGAAATATCAATATTTTAAAAGAAATTGGCTATATAATTATTGAGCCAGAAGAGGGTGAACTATCAAGTGGATTAATTGGAAAAGGAAGACTGCCAGACACTAATGTAATTGTTAATGAAGTTTTAAAATATATTGTTGGTTCTACCCAAAATAATAACAATATTGATAATTCAAATGATAATATTAATAATGAAGCTGAAATTATAGAAAGCAATATAATTTCCAACATTACCGACAATTCTAATATTACGAATAATATAGTCGAAGAAAATATTAATTCTCCTGAAGTAATTGTAGCAAAAGAAGTAAATAAATTTGATAATATTAAACAAAGAATTATTGAATTAGAGAAAAAATTAAAAATTGAAGCTCTAATTAGCAAAAAAGTAGATAATGATACTAACATAAACACTAATTCTATAAAAGATGATATTGCGTTTAATGTTGAGTTAGATTTAGAATTACTAAAAAAAAAAAATCTAACTGAATTTGTAATCTCTGAACATCAAAGGAAATTATCACTTCTGTCAAAGTATTACTTAAATAAAAAGATACTTATCACTGCCGGACCCACCTACGAAAAAATTGATGATGTACGATTTATTAGTAACTTTTCTACTGGTAAAATGGGTTATTGTTTGGCAAAGGCAGCTATTGAAATGGGTGCAGAAGTTACTTTGATTTCCGGTCCTGTCAACGAGAAATTAAATGATGAGCTTGACGAAAAAATCAAACTAATTAAAATAACATCAGCTAAAGAAATGTTGGATAAGGTTTTAGGAAATTACCAAAATCAAGATATATTAATATTTTCTGCTGCTGTTTCGGATTACTCGCCAAAATACCAACATATTGGTAAACTTAAAAAAGATAATATTAAACTTGATAATCTTGAATTAATTGAAAATAAAGATATACTCAAAACTATTGGTAATTTAAAAAGTAACACCCAATTAGTAGTTGGATTTGCTTTAGAAAGTGAAAACTTAGAGCAAAATGCTACCACAAAACTAAACTACAAAAATGCCGATATTATAATTGGAAACTACGCAAATAAAGAAGATTCTGGGTTTGGTGGTGATAATAATACAATCACAATTATTTCCAAAAATCAATCTCCTAAGCCTTACCCAAAAACAACTAAAAATATCGTTGCGTTAAATATATTTGAATTTATCGAAAAATATTAATTACTTTTTTATTTGGGATAAATAATATAGTAGAGGCAGGTCAACAGACCTGTCTTTTTTTACTTATTGTCGGAATTTCTGCAGTTGTCTGAGACATTTGAAGGTATGAGTATTTTCTTTAGTAAAAATTGCTTCCGCTTTTAAGTCGTGGATAGGAGTTAGCAAGTTGTATTGCTTGTTTTTTATTATCTGCCACCGGCTAAAGATAGTCTAATATCTAAGCCAAATTGTGTCGTAGAAAACCCTGGTTGGGCAGCTCCAGCTGTTAGATTGGCTTCATAACGCAAAAATAATGACGCTGTAACTCTATTGCTCATTGAATATCTTGCTCTTGGCTCCAATGTGATTACTGTATTACCTTGAATTGGTGTTCCTTGATTGTTTTGTGCTGGATTTGGGTCTAATATATTAAAGGCGGCTCTGCCTGTGTTTTTCCAAGAGAAGAAGAAACTATAGTCCAAATCATTTTGCATATCAATACCCAAAAGTGCAAATGTAAAGCCTTTCATTGTATAATTTGCCAGAATACTAATTTCTTCTGTTGATTGTTCCGAAATTGTAGATCTTGCTGCAGAACTAAGATTAAATCCTCTTGTACTATTCCACTTAATATTTGCCGAGGCTTTACCGTTAATTTCTTTTTCATTGAAATTAACAGTAAATCCAATTAATGGTGAAAACCCAAAATTTACTTGTTGATTTTGTATTACTCTACCTTTATCAGTTATCATAACTGCTTCATCATAAGTAGAGCGATAATTATGTTCAAATTGAATTTTATCAACATATTTAGACCATAATTCTAACTTTTCTAATCCTTCCCAACGAATACCCCAGTTTGGACTTGGCAAAAATCTACCTGCTCCACCACCGGTAAGACTAAATGCTTCCAAGCCATCATAAAACGAGGTAGCGAGGGCAGTTTGTAACTGTTCGTTTCTTGCTGTTTCGTTAGGTTCGTTCACTTCGATAACTGCTCTTCTACCATTAAAAATATTAGTTACATTATCAATTGTATTATTAAATAAATTCAAACCAAAGAATGTTGGGAATGTAACATAAGACCTTTGAAGTGATTCCATTGCAATTATATTAGTAAAAGTTGGAACACCATTTTCATCTGTCCTTACTGTTTGATTACGATTAAATGTCAAGTCAGTTTTCCATTCCAAATCTAATCTTGCACCCTCCCAAAGTGGACGTGAAGTATTGATTGTGAAGTTAGATTTTTGAGTATAATTTTCTTGTAACACTGCGTTTGCTGCTCTAATACCTGGGTCAGTATTAAAGTTTACAAATGGGAATCTGGCAGAGGTACCCATATTAACTCCACCGTGTGGGTGAGAGGTAAGCCCTAATTGATAAGGGAAACTTGGTCCCCAAATTTCACGTGAATCTCTACCTGTGAAACCTCTGCTCCAAAAATTTGTGAAACCTGTACCACCATAAATACCAGGGGTATTGGCAGTATTTGTTTGAGTGAAAACAAAGTCTAATTTATTAAAATCAAAGAAGATAAATCTAATCGTATGAGCAATTTTTTGTAAAATTGTACTCGTGTCAGGGTTATTATTCATTGGAGATTGTTTGAAAGACTTACCTAACCAATTTTCGCCTAATTGCATTAATTGAAAAGGCATATTAAATCTAATTCTATTCGAAAATCCTGCAGTTTTTACAATGTTAGATCTTTCTGGGTCAGGCTCCAAAGGGCTATTCCAATTATAATCAGTGGCAAATGAACCATTTAGGTCAACATACTTACTAATTCCCAAAAAACTTGGCAATTTTGGTTTGATATTAATAGTAATATTTTGATTATGGATTGTGGCATCACCGAAGTTAATTAGACCACCACTTCCAAAAATTTGTTGAGCAATCATATTACCTTCTCTTTGTCTGCCATTTTCATCTAACTCAAATTTTACTAAATTACTTGTAGTATTAACAGTATAATCAATTACTGGATTTAAAAAACCATTTTGTGCTAATTTCCAAGAAAATTGCAAAGATTGAGTAGAAGTAAAATCTCTCAAAACAGGAGAAGGGAAATTCAAAAATCTTGACTGTTCAGTCAATCTACGTCTATTAAACCCTAAACTTGTAGTAATATTAGATGGCAATAAATTCAGTTTTAATTTATCATAATCTCCAATAATAGGAACAGAAGATAACCAACCGAATGGCTCAAAAGCTAAAAATTCTGGGATATTGTTTGCATAATCAACTTTTGCATTCCACACCCAATTAAATCTTTCGTTGTATAATTGTGAACGCTCAAACTCTTGAGCATAACTATAGCCAATAGTTAGTTTATTGAATGTGTCGTCTATCAACCAATTTTTGATAGGTATTCCAAGTTTCACTCCTGTCAAAGCCCAACTGTCCTGTATTCTTAATATTTGAGTTTTGGCTATTACCTCATCGTAAGCTTTTTGTGCTTGGTCTTGACTGCCGGTAGCGGCAAGTGCACTACTTTTTGCAGCATCTGCAGCCGTTCTTAGATTTACATCACTGTTAGCAACAAAATCAGGGTCTTCCAAAAATTCTGAACGAGTGTAAGTAATTGGAATTTTCATTCCACTAAAACTTGAAGGTGCAAACTTCTCCAAATTTCCATTGATATTTATACTATATGAACTCGACAATGACCTATTCCCAAATCTTTCTTCTAATCTATGGAAGTTGGGCAAAGACCGATTGAATGAAGCCGTTACATTTCCCAAATCTGCTAATTTGACAGAGACATTACCAACTCCAGCCCAATGTGATCTGTCTTCTGGCTCTATTAATCTTAATTCGTTAAACCATATTTTGGTTGTTAATTCGTTAGGGAAACGCTCTTCAGGATTAGACACACCAACACCAACGAAGTTAATTCTTGTTAAAATTGGATTCCCTCTAATTCTAAAAGTCGCAAATTCATCACCAGGTACTGGAAACTCCTGTGGACCTGTAATATTGGAAGTATCTCTAACTTGTTTTATTGCTGTCAATTTTTGAAGGTCAATACCCAAATCTTGCCAACCTCTGATAAGTGGTCTTCTATATTCATAATAATTACTTGAATCTGTACCAAATCTCAAAAAAGTATATGCCTTTGGAACAGAACCAGGTATAACACTAACAGGCATAGAACCATCGCCGTGCATAAAGAATTTTAATTGTTTGTAATAATACCAATCTTGTCTCGGGAAAATCCTTACCGCCATTCTTTCTTCGCCAAATCTAAGATTATTAACTCCCACAGACAAAGATTTTTCGTCAAATCTAATGTCTTGTCTTGGGTCAGGGTTATTGATTTGTCTTGGTGGTCTAACGCCTGGTGGCAATGTATAAAAGTCAGGAGCTTTTGAGTTTTCGAATAAACTCACAGATGCAATGGACAAAACACTATCATTTGGATTTACATTTGATTGAAAATTACTTATTCTCAACCATTGTGAACCTAATAATCTCCAATCAGCAACTCTAACAATAGCATCTCCACCCTGTAATACCATTCTTGCGTATTGTATATTTGTAAATAAAGGATTACCAACTTTATTGGCGGGTGAACGTACTGGTATTCTATACAAAAACCAACCTTTATCTGGGTTACCACCGATAATTTGTGAATTATTGTTTATATCTGTATTTAGATTAATTTCATAACGGAAATAACTATTATCTAATGAAATAGATTGACCATTATTGGTATTCATAATTTCGGTGTCAGGGAACTGCCCCACCTCTGTTTGAGTAGAATTACTTTCATAACGATTATATTTTGCGAAATCTAATTCATTTCTTAGCTCATCGGGTTTAGAGAAATCAAAGAAATAATCATCTCTTGCAGGGTCTGCCTCCAAATTTAATGGAAACGGATAGTTAGTTTTTTCTTCAATATTTGATAATCCATCAATACCTACATCTTCCCCTGGGTCAATACGTCCGTTTGCAATTGGACTCCCTTGAGTGATTCCATCTTCGGTATTTAACTTCTGATTAGGTATGATATCTTCGCTTATCTGCCCTAAATCCAAATACATTTTGGCACCTGATTCAGCAGTAACACTAAGCATTATTTCAATAAATTCAATATTTTCAGTATCAAAATTAGTATTAAATGAAGATATTAGCCTCTGCATACCTCCCCAAGTTCTTTGTCTATTATCAGGATTTTCTATCCATTTTGGACTAATATTTTCAAACTCTGGATTATCAACATCCAAAAATTCCGGATTATTATTATATATACCACGCTTACGAGTGGTGAAGAAAATCTCCAAAGGAGCGATGTTATTTCTACCAGATACGTTATTTTGCTCTGGATATGGGTCAGTTATTGGAATATACGGTATAAATTTTTTGAACCAATATAATTGTGCTCTATATTTTGCTCTTGTTGAATCATCTGGACCAATCAAATCATCTACTGGTTGAGAGGACTGCATCCATTGATTTGGATTAAGTCCCAGAGAAACATACCTTTGTGCAGCTTCAAAATCATCAACATAAACTACTGACTCGGCATTGTCTGAGGCAATAGTTGACTTTCTTTTATTTGGGTCAGGCAACATCATCGCCCATTCGGCACCCATATTGATATTTGACGGTACTTTTGTATCATAAAATGGCAATGCATCTATTATATCTGTCAGCCAGGGCGTGTCCCAATTCAATTTGGTATCAAATCCAAACATGGTGTTCGAAACTGGCTCTTGCCCTATAGTTACTCTATCTTGAATTGCAGCTTGGTCGTAGTGCATTAAGGTAAATCCTAAATCTGCCTCCGCACTCCGGTTTTTGAATAGTTTAATATCACCCCGCACCCCTGCCAAGGTTTTGGTGGAGGCAATAAATACGTCTAATTGTTCATACTCAACTCTTAAATTCGCATTTGGTAATAATGCTCTTTCATTTCTTATAGTCAATGTACCTGTATAATTATCTACTATATAGTCAGTCATTTCTTTAAGTTCAACACCATTCAATGTTACTCTAACACTACCAGGCGCCAAATTGTAAGCACCCAAAGCAATTCTACCATTATTATTTCTACTTGAGCCAACATATTCTCCGGAAAGAACAAATCTATCTCTTGCTGTATTTCTTTTTGCAACATCAAATGTAGTATCATAAACATCATTAAAAACATATAACTCTGCTAATTCCGGTGTACCTTTGGATTCGAAATAATCCCTCAAACCTTCTCTAAATGGTTCCACACTTGGCAAAGTTATTTCGCCTGTTCTTGGATTAAAGAAATACGAAGGTTGTCTCATATCAAATATACCATCTGGTGGAACAGAACCAGCCATACTTACTCTATCCACTCCAAAAATAGTTACCAATTTATCTGCCGAACCATCAAGTAAATCAGTTGAGTCATTACTCTGCCTGTAATACCACATACTTATTTTAGTATCTGCTGGATTTAGATTTGAACCATTAAGAGTATAGATGTTTTTCATCTGACGAGACCACAAAGTAGCAAATCCAGGTTGTAAATTTGGTCTATAAATCAACTTCAAAACTAAAGTATCATTAAGACCTACACTATTTGTAAAAGTACCGTGATAGAAATCATCAGGTTCGCCAATTAGTGCATTTTCAGTTCTATATGCAACGGCATAAGTTCTATCTCTTTTTAGGTTATTTATCGTCAACTGACCTAAATTTCTATCTATTTTATATTGATTTGTATCTAATCTTCTAAATCTACCTCTTTCGACAATACCAGCTGTAATTGGTGCATCAAGATATACTCTTCCATATTTTTGGTTATAAAGTAAAGGCGGTAGTGTCGCATGTGCAACTGCATTAGAAACTGAGGTATTTATCAATTCGTTGGTTGATTCCCATACTTCATATTCTTTGATTGACAAAGGTAATGCTGCTAATGGTATAATTGGTGTAGCAAATCTAAAAAACTCTTTATAAATAGGTTTATAATTATCATCTAAAAAGAAGTGATTTTGTGCATAATCATAAGCTCTAATAGCAAAAAACTGTTTATTATTACCACCTTGTACATCGACAAATCTTCTTTCGCCCCTTCTCTGAGAAAATAATGTTTTTAGGTACAAAGGACCAAGTTGTAAATCAGCTCTTGCACCAAAAAGCGTTTGACCACCACCAATCAAAGTCGAAGTAAGTGGCAAACTCACATTACCAAATTCAATTTTTTTGATAATATCATCATCATACCCATCAAACCCAACTTTAAATCTATTTTGCCTATCAAATTGACTTCGTGTATTCCAATCTGTACCAATTCTGAATTTATCACCAATTCCACCACTAACATTTAGTCTAATATCTTGATTAAAAATTGGAGTTGATTGACTTTGACCAAATGCAGAAACAGTACCTAAGTTTTGTGAGTCCCATCTCCAACCCATTCTAATATTTGCTTCACCTTGAACATTAATACTTATTTCTGGCTTACCAAAAATCCCCATTAGTGGATTATTGGGAATAGGTATAGAAAATCCAGTTGCACTAGCCAACATACGCCCCAAGTCTCCGCCCGTTAGTGCTTTTTTGATATCATATCGCGTTAATAGTGAGTCCCAGGTTTGTTGTTGGATTTGGTTTTTTCTTAATCTCAAATAGTCATCTAATGGCAAATTATAACCATCACTCAATTCAATATCATCATAATATTCTTCGGTATAAATTTCATTTGTAAGAGTATCAAGACTTTCCTTGATTTTATACCCATTTAATTTATTGGGGCGTTTTAATGGATAGGTGCTATAATCTGTTCTACGAATGTTTTTTTGCAAAAACATATAAGTGGGGTTTTCTAATGTGTCTTTATCAAATAGCATTTTATCTATTTCGATTTCACTCTGCAACAACATAAAAATATATGGATTGAAATAAGATAGAGTTACAAATGAAAAATTAATATTTGCTCTGGGCAAATATTGGAATTTTGAGTGTTTCTTTGTTATAGCATTAATTTGAGTTACAAAATAATAATCAAATGCATCGCTACACAAGAAATTTTCTAATTTTTCTGGATAAAACAGTAAATTAAATTGTTTTAATTTTGTTCGAATGTATCTTTGACTGTGTGGAGATAAATTGTATTTTTTGTCAATTTCTTCAATGAATTGTTTTAGGTTTTTATCCAAACCAAATCTAATATACAAATCATAAAGAGCCAACTCTCTGAGACTATTACTCAAACTGGAGTCTAATCCATTTATATTCAGTTTTTGATTTAAGTCATATTGAGAATTTAGGAAAATTGATTTGAACTCTTCAAAATCTAATTGAGTATCAAGCTCAGAATTAGAATTAGAATTTAAACTTGTATCGGATTGATTATCTAAAGCAAATAATTTTGGACTAAATAAAGTAAATGAAGCAAATAAAGTAGTAAATAACAAAGCATAGAATACAATGTTTGATAAATAAATAAAGCATTTATTTATGGCAGTTTCCACAAATAAATTACTTTTTTCTAATGAGTAAAATGTGTTGATTTTATAATTAGAAGAGATTTTATTTTTCTTTAAATTATTCAAATTATCCGAATAAACTTTTATACAAAACAATATCTATAAAAATATCTGTTGTTTTAATTTCTAACTTTTTATAATCATTAAAAGCATAAACCGAAAAAGGCAGTATAAAAACCACCTAAATTTTTCGAGTTATTCGATTATATAATTTAGTAATACCATTGATTATCAATTTATTAGTTGTTAATGATAAGTCAATTAAAAACAATATAGTATAAAAGAGATTCGAATAGGCAAAATCCTTTGAATTAAAAAAAAGAATATATGAATAATTTAAAAAATGTTAGTACTTTTGTGTAAGTATTTATCAACAATGACAAAATAATTAGCCAATAGTTACAAAATATTAAATTTTTATTGAAATTGTTTTTAAATTACTTCATTATTTGACTAAATAAATTGAAAATAATTGTATTCAATTTATTGAAATTTTGTAATATTTATTATTTTTTTGTTTCTCAACGAAAAAATAAGAATATAAAACTATAAGGTAATATTATGCCACAAATTACACCAATGACGAAGATAATTTAGATAAATGAAAAGATGAATGGGGAATATTTAATTATTATATTTAAATTGTGAAATAATAACAACAAAAACTTATTGAGATTTTAAAATAATGCTAAATATTGAGATAATAAAGGAATTTGCTACAAGTTTGCCCTTTACTTCAATTGATTTTCCTTTTGATAATGTAACAATGACAGTAAAAGTAAAGGGGAAAATATTTCTTTTCTTGCCATTAGATGTATTTCCATTTAAGTTTTCGTTTAAAGTTACACCCGAAAATAACATCGAACTTAAAGAAAAATATGATTTTATTACCGATGCATTTCATCTAAACAAAAAACATTGGGCAACTTTTGATAGCCAGTATAAGGATCTTAATAGTATTTCAGAAATTAATATTGCAAAATCATTAATTTACGATTCATTCGTCTTAGTTGTTAATAAACTAAAAGTAAGTGAAAAATACGAAATTTTTGAAGTTCTGAAACAAACTCCACTTGATTTTAGAAAAGTTGAGAATTACTAAAATTAAGGTACTAATTTAAAGTTCAAAATTAAATCTTAAGAAAAGTATTTCACTCAAAATCGAGCTTCGATTATTGGAAATAAAGGTATTATGAATATAATGTTGTCATTAAAAAAAATATTTTCAGACTATATGGGAGTCGTGTCTTCTATATTATGTTTGATTCACTGTTTGGGTCTGCCATTTGTATTTTTTTTGGGACAATACTTTGGTTTTACTTATCTAAATTCATTTAGAGATGGTATTGAGCATATAATCTTTTTTGATATATTTTTTTTACTTACTGCCTCTATTTCGGTATTTTTCGCACTCAAACACGCACACAGCAAAGAAATCAAGATACTGCTCTGCGTTGGTTGGACTTTTTTCGCTATTGGAGTTATATTTGAGTCGATTGAAATATTTCATTATTTCATACATTTGGGTTCTATTCTACTTATTACGGGTCATATCAAAAATATCAAATTATGCAAGACCGGACATTGTGAAGTAGAAATCATAAACATAGACCTAACTCTAAAACCAAACCCCGATACTAACACTAAATCACATAATTGATATTGTCTAAACCTTAATTTTCATGATTATTAGATTTTCTTGGTTGATAAGAAGATATAAAAAGAAAGATTTTTTTGGTTTATTAAATAACACATCTAAATACTATCAATAAAAAACTTTTTTTTTCTATATCACCTCATATTAAATGGGAAGGTCATTTGCTAAAAGCAATTTGGTGGGGTTCTCTTTGCGTCTTTACAAGAAAAAGAATTTAAAAATATAAAATAAATCAAGATACAAAAAAAATAGACAAAGGATATTCCTTTGTCTATTTAATAAATTATAATTCACAACTGACAATTTTATTGTCTTGTTGATTCTTTACGTTTGTTAGGGTCTAAACTGAATTTTCTTAGTCTCATATTTTCTGGAGTTACTTCTAATAATTCATCTTCAGCCAAAAATTCGATATATGCATCTAATGACAAAGTTCTTGGTGGACGTAAAGTAACAGTATTATCAGCGGATGCAGCTCTCATGTTTGTAAGTTGCTTTTCTTTTGTAATATTTAGGTTTAAGTCACCTTGTTTGTTTCTTTCGCCGATAATCATACCCATATAAACTGGAGTACTTACTTTAATAAACAAATCTCCTCTATCAGCCATACCCTCTACTGCATAAGAAGTTACCTTACCAGTTCTATCGGCAACCAATGCACCAGATGAACGAGAAGGAATATTTCCATACCAAGGAGCATAACCTTCGAATAATGTATTCATTATACCACTACCTTTTGTATCAGTTAAAAACTGGCTTCTATAACCAATCAAACCACGTGAAGGCACAACAAACTCTATTTGCGTACGACCGCTACCATTACTCATCATATTAGTCATTAGACCTTTTCTGATAGATAATTTTTCAGTTACAACTCCAGTATATTCGTCTGGAACATCCACAAATACTTTTTCAGTAGGTTCGTTTTTGACACCATTAATAGTTTTGATGATAACTTGAGGACGAGAAACCATTAATTCAAAATTTTCTCTTCTCATAGTTTCGATTAGAATACCTAATTGCATCTCACCTCTACCACAAACTTCAAATGCATCAGCTCTTTCGGTAGGAAGTACTTTTAAAGATACATTTGTAAGTAATTCTTTATCTAATCTTTTTTTGATTTGTTGAGAAGTTACAAATTTACCTTCAGTTCCGGCAAATGGGCTACTATTAACATAAAATATCATCGAAACAGTTGGCTCATCTACTTTAATTCTCGGTAATGGTTCTGGATTATCATTAGAAGTGATTGTATCACCAATTCTGATATCAGCAATACCAGCGATAGCTACGATATCACCAGCAACAACTTGTTGAACTGCTTTTTTGTGTAATCCACTAAAAGTGTAGATTGCAGATAATTTTTGATTGTGTTTGATACCATCTTCAGTAGAAATAGCATATTGTTTATTCATTTCTAAAGTACCATTCACCATACGTCCGATTGCAATCTGACCAACATAAGAATCGTAATCTAATGATGTAGCCAAAAATTGAGGAGTAGCTGTATCATCAGCAATTGGTCCTGGTATAAAACTAAGAATAGTATCAAATAGTGGTTTGAAACTATCAGACTCTTGGTCTAATGAAGTTTTTGCTATACCATCTCTTGCAACTGTATAAATAATTGGGAATTCAATTTGTTCATCATTTGCATCTAAGTCAATAAATAAGTCATAAACTTCGCTTACAACTTCTTCAACTCTGGCATCAGACCTGTCGATTTTATTAATTACTAATATGATTGGTAATCCTTTAGCTAAGGCTTTTTTTACCACGAAACGAGTTTGTGGTAACGGACCTTCACTGGCATCAACCAATAATAATGCACCATCAACTAAATTTAAAGAACGCTCTACCTCTCCACCGAAATCCGCGTGACCAGGAGTGTCCATAATATTAATTTTGATGTCATTGTAATAGACAGCAGTGTTCTTTGCAGTGATTGTAATCCCTCTTTCTCTCTCTAAGTCGCCAGAGTCCATTACTCTTTCTTCAACGTGCTCTCTTGCACCAAAAGTACCACTTTGTTTTAATAAACCATCAACTAGTGTTGTTTTACCGTGATCGACGTGAGCTATTATAGCTATATTCCTGAAATTATCTTTTCTCATTAACAATTCTCGTAAAGTTTTTTTGAATTTGTAAAATATTTAGCAACAAAAATACTATATATATTTTAATTAATTGTATAAATTGAAAAATTGCAATAAATTAACTAATAATTCACAATTATTAATTTATGATAATTGACAATAAATCGGTCTATTTTTAATATAATTATCTGTTAAATGCTTATATTTCTCAATATATTTTCATATATTTAATCAAATTCGATTATAAAATTATTATCTTTTAGCCAATTAACTGCCTTTAAGTAATTTGGATAACATTGGCTGACTTTATCCCAAAATTCTTTGGAGTGGTTTTTGATTTTTGTATGCACCAATTCGTGAATTACAACATAATCAATTACAAAAATTGGTGCTTGTATCAATTTCCAACTATAATTAATATTATTGTCCCAACTGCAAGAACCCCAACGAGATGTGGCGGAATTGATTTTTACTTGTTTGAACTCAAATCCATACAAATTACTAAAATAAATTGTTCTATTAGTTAGTATCTTTTTTGCATTTTTTTTGTACCACTTCTCCAAATGACTTTTGATTTCAGTATCTTCTTTTAGAAATGTATAAAATTCATTGCCATCAAAATATACTGCAAATTTTAGTTTTTCGCTATAGTTTAATTTATGTAATTTACCCAAAAACATAAATTTACCACCATCACCGAAAAATCTATCAATCTTATTTTTATTTTTTTCTGATACTAATATAATTTTTTCTATTATCCATTTTTTCTTTTCTTGAATAATACTATTAATTTCACTCATAGTGATTTTGAGTGGTAATCTTAGAATCAACTCTGCATTTTTGTCAATAATTATAGAAACATTCTTGCGTTTTGAATAAATTAATGTAGTTGGGATTTTTTGTTCATTATCTGAATTATTATTTGAATTATTAAATTCAAGTTCAGAAGTAGATTTTATATTAGATGTAGAATTATAATTCAAAGTAGAATTATTCTGTAATAAAACTATTTGATTTTGATTGTTGACAATTATAAAAGTATTAATAGTTTTATTTAATTGTGTTTTTTCTCTTTTTATGTTTATATTTGTTTCTTTATTTTTAAATAAATTCATTTGTATTTATAATTCGATAATGAAAGCAAATATAACTTAGTTAAGTGGATTTTACAATTAATTAATAATGAAATATCAATTTTTATGAATAATAAAATCAATTCTCCAGAATATATAAACAAATTAGTTCCTTATAAATCTGGGAACTCAACAAATAATAACATTAGCAGAGATGAGTTTAAGACTTTTATCAATTTAGCTTCAAATGAAAACCCTCACGGTACTTCCCCAAAAGCCGTAGAATCAATTATAAACGCAATAAAAGAAATATCAATTTATCCAGATGTAAAGTCAACTAAATTAGTAAATAAGTTAGCAAATATGATGGATATTTCGCCAGATGAAATAATTTGTGGGCACGGTTCGGACTCTCTAATTGGTTATATAATTAATGCCTTTTCTGATTTAGGTGATGAGATATTGACTGCCAAAGGTACATTTATTGGTGCTTATGTAAATACAAATAAATTAGGCAGAAAGTTAACTACAATTCCATTGGTTAATTATTCATTTGATTTGTCTAATTTATTAAAATCAATTACCGAAAAAACTAAAATTATATACTTAGCAAACCCAAATAATCCAACTGGTAGTATGTTTTCTAAGGAAGAATTTTTGAACTTTTTTGCTCAAGTACCCAAAAATATATTGGTTTTATTAGATGAGGCATATTTTAGTTATTGTAATGATTTTAGTGAATATCCGAATGGATTACAGATTTTTAAAGAATTAAGCAAAGAAGAAAAAAGTAACCTAATAATCATACGAACACTTTCAAAACACTTAGGTTTGGCTGGACTCAGAGTTGGTTATGCTTTTGGCGACGAAGACTTAATAAATGTGTTATATAAGGTCAAACTCCCATTCGAACCGAATTTATTAGCTCAAGAGGGTGCAATCGGTGGACTTGATGACGATGAGTATATCATAAAGGCAATGCAATCAAATAAAATCTGTATAAAATTATTGGTTGATACTTTTAAAAGTATTGGAATCGAATATGTTGAGCCAAAAGCAAATTTTGTGATGATATTATTAAAAACAGATTTACAAGCTCAGAAATTTGTAGAATTATGCTTACAAAAAAAGGTAGTCGTTAGGTATCTTGCAGGCTTCGGCATCAATAACGGAGTAAGAATAAGCACAGGAACAGAAGAACAAACAAAATTCGCTTGTGGAATATTCAAAGAAGTATTTGATTTAGTAAAGTATATATTGTAAGATGTGGCGGGAAATTTTAAGAAAAACAGTGTAATTGAGTGCAGAATAAATGTTAATTGTGATATTCTACAGACGTTGCACGCAACTTCTTCCTGTTCTTGTAAATGCTGTAAATACAAAGAATTAGACGCAACATATTACGTCTCTACCAAAAAAAAGAAAGAAAAAAGAAGTTTATTTAAAATGTATTCGGCTAAATTTATTAAGATTTAAAGATGAAGAAGTTTACAGAAATCATAAACTTAGAATTCCCTTTGCGAAGGTATTCCAATTTGCAATTGTTTTGTAGTTTTGAATATTATTAGAAAGACTATTTTTCAAATTCCCCTCAAAATATGTTTCAATTGATTTTTTAATACCTTCCGAACTTACTTCATTGGAGATTAGTCCAGTATTATGTGGCAGTATCATTTCTGATAATCCACCAACATTTGTAGCAATTAATGGCAAATCAAAATTATAAGAAATTCCAACAATACCAGATTGTGTAGCTGATTTATATGGCAAAATACAGACATCAGATGCCGAGAATAATTTACTTACTTCTTCATCATTTATATACCTTACCATTTTAGTAATTTTATGATTAATTCTAAGGTTATTAATTAATTGGTCATACTTCTCAAATTCTCCGTAAACTTCACCAGCAATAATCAAATGGTAGCTTTCATCTAATTTTGCGAGTGTTTCAATCAATATATCCAGCCCTTTATAATCTCTAATGAAACCAAAATATAAGAGTAACTTTTTGTTTTCTAACTCTTCGAATTTATTACCAAATATATACTTTTTGGATTCTGTTACATCTTTTTTGTCACCAAAATGGTCGTAGAGTGGGTGTTCCATATATATATATTCAGCATTGGGTTTGAGTGATAATAAGTCGTCTTTGACTTTATTACTCATAACAACAAATTTATCATATTTATTCAAAAAATACTTTATCAAAGTAATATCGAAAGGTCTTTTTTCGTGGGGAATTACATTATCTAAAATAGCAATTTTTTTGATAGAGTTTTTGGTGATATTGGGTTTTAATTTATCAGCTACTTTACCGAGAGACGGAGCAAAAAATGGCATCCAAAATTTTGTAATCAATAAATCTGGGTTAAATTTATTAATCTGATTTGCCGTAGAGTAATAAGAAAATGGGTTGACTGTATCTAATATTTGTTCACTTTGGATAATTTCTGCGTTATCTTCTTTGGTTACATATTGAGTAGTGCCTGGGAATAATATATCTGGATATTGCCTACTAAATGTATATGCTTTTACATCATTATCAAAGTCGTTTTTGAGCGTATTGTATAAAGAAGCATTAAACTGGGCAATACCTCCTCTGAATGGATAAAATGTAGATAAATAAGCAATTTTCATTTCAATTATATAATTTTTGTTTTATGAGAAATATTTATTTCTTTTCCCTACCCTTCTATGCTTTTTAAGATAATTTCTGAGATGTCTTTTACTACCACATCGTCAACTTCTTTAGCTTTTAATCCATCCCTAATCATAGTCATACAGAATGGGTGCACAATTCTGGCATCCAAACAATCGTAATATCTTCGTTTGGTTTTAAAATTATTTGTTATTCCCAAGTATATGTAAATTCTGTATTATAATAAGTATCATTGTTTGGGCATAATAAAATACGATTTTCAGCAGTTTTTTCAATTAAACCTTTTGTATTTATTACATTTAAATAATCTATTGCTGAAAAAACAACTACATCATTTAGTACTTCATCATTACAAATTAAACTATAATTTTCGCATTTAATTAATAAGTTTTTATTATAATTTTTTGGTAAGTATAAAGTAACATAACCTTTAGCTCCAATAAATTCATTAAAATTAGATGTCGGATTATCTTTACTTAAATCAAAATAATACTTTTTATTTAACAACCACTTTGTAGTATTTGATTTCATTAAAAATTCTTCAATTAAATTTCCATTTTGAAATACATTTTTCTGTTGGCTTACTAAACTCATCTTAATTTTATTATGAGAAGTGTAATGCTTTTCAAATGTTGGTCTACCATTTTCAAACCCAGAATAGATAGAAGAGTCTAACAGTATTCCATCTTGGTAAGACAAAACTATTATTTCTGATATCTGGTTATTTACATATTTATAATTTGTTTTAAAATTTCTTTCATAAATCACAGATTCTATTGTTGTAAGATTATTATTTTGGTATTGAAAGTTAATTACAATAGATTCATCTTCACAAACACCTTTATACGTTGTTATAACTTTTTCTATTTTATTATTTTGATTATAAAAGTATGAAAATTGATGTTCAATATTACCATTAGATGAAATATTAATGAATTTAATTAGATTTTCTTTATATATCATTTCATATTTACGATTATAATAATTATTATTATCTAAATTTGAATCAACTATGAATTTTTCAGAAAAAGTCTTGATTCTCGCTTTGCCAGTGGTGTTAGGGTCAGAAGAAACTATATTATCTTCTTGGCAAGAATTAAAAAGTATAATATTAAATAACAACAAAAGCAAGATGATAATTTTTTTCATAGAAACTATCCTAAATAAATATTAAAAATACTTTCATACATTCATTTGTATATAAAAACAATTTAGTTAAAATAAATAAATAAATCATACAAATAGAAATAAAATTTTTATTTGTATTTGTTGAATTATCTATTCAAAAAATACTCTTTGAATTTAATAATCTCATTCAATTCAAACTCAACATACTTTTCAAATATCTTTTCATTGACTTGAGACTTGATAGCCGAAATACCTACATCAATTAGTCTTAGTCCAGTTGATAATTTTCGTGGATATTCCATAATATTTATTTCTTTTCCCTACCCTTCTATGCTTTCTAATATGATTTCTGAGATGTCTTTTACTACCACATCGTCAACTTCTTTAGCTTTTACTCCATCACTAATCATAGTCATACAGAATGGACAATTTACAGCGATTGTTTTAGCTCCAGTGGCTAATAACTCCTCAGTTCTCTCAATATTAACTCGCTTCCCTTCTGTCTCTTCCATAAACATCTGAGCACCACCGGCACCACAACATAAACCTTTATCTTTGCTTCTTTCTGGTTCAATTACATTTAACCCTTTAACGCCTTTTAATATATTTCGTGGCTCTTCGTAAATATCATTCAATCTACCAACATAACAAGAATCGTGATAAACAACATTAAGTGATTTTTTGGTTTCTTCACTGACTTGTATCCTACCTTCATTAATTAATTGGTCAATAAATTCGGTATGGTGAATTACCTCGAAATTACCACCAAATTGTGGGTATTCATTTTTTAATGTATTAAAGCAGTGAGGGCAAGTAGCCACAATTTTGTTGAATTTATATTGACCCATAGTTTCTATGTTCATTTTAACATAACCATCAGCCAAATATTCATTTCCCGCCCTACGTGCAACATCACCATTACAATTTTCTTCTCTACCAAGTATTGCAAAATCAACACCAGCTTTTTGCATTAATTTACTAAAAGCAACCGATATTTTTTTACTTCTATCATCAAAACTACCAGCACAACCCACCCAAAACAATACATCAAATTCGCCTTTTATAGATGCCTCTTCTATACCCAAACCTTCTGCCCAATCTGCTCTTTCTGAGGTTGGGAAAGCCCAAGGAGAAGAATTATTCTCAATATTTGTGAATGCTAACTGTAATTGTGGCGGGAATTCCGATTCCATCATTACAAGCGAGCGTCTCATACCTATAATTGCAGGTACGTGTTCGATATTAACCGGACATTCCAGCATACACGCTGAACAAGAAGTGCATTGCCAAAGTGCTTCTGGATTTACATAATCACCAATTAATTTTTTATTAAGTATGATGTTTTCTTCTTCTGTAAGCACTACTTCAGGATTTTCTTTTTGTTTAATCATTATCGGAGCTACTTCCATAGTTCTTTTTCTAACTTGAACTATAATCTCTCTAGGGTCAAGTATTTTGCCTGTTAAATTGGCAGGGCAAACTGAAGTACATCTACCACACTCCGTACAAGTGTACGAATCCAATATAGTTTTCCAACTGAAATCTTGAATATCAACTATACCGAATTTTTCGACTCCTTCTTCTTCAAAATCAATTTTATCAAGTGCATTTGGAATATGAAGACTTGAAAAATACACATTAATTACTGATGTCAATACATGTAGATGCTTTGAATAAGGCAGATAATTCATAAATGCTAAAATCAAAATAATATGAATCCACCAAAATATATCATATAGTATCGGAGCAATATCTGGCGATATCCCCAAAGCAATTACTTGGGCAATAGGTCGGATTGCGTAATTACCGTTTTCGCCCATTGCTATGCCACTTGCATTTTCTAACATTAGCGATGTTACAATAAAAAATATAGTTGCAAGAATTGCCCCGGCTTCGATTGCTTCGTGTTTATCTCTTTGTAATCTTTTAACTTTCAGCACATATCTTCTATACAAAGCTCCAATAACTAATACCATTATTATCAATATAAATATATCTGTAAGTATAGTTATAACAGAGAATATAGGTCCTAAAAAACTAAAAACGTCAATAAACCCAAAACCAGAGAAAATTGAGTTGGTAGCAGCAAATAGTAAAATCAAAAATCCCCAAAAAATACCTGCGTGGATTGGACCAGCGGCTTTATCTCTTAGTATTTTCTTTTGAGCAATGGCAATAATGAAAGTTTGTTTAATTCTTGCACCAATATTTTCGAATCGTTTATTATCGGGTTTTGCTAATTTAAGATAAGATATCAATCTTAAAGCATTTTTAGTAAAGAGGGCTATTGCACCTGCGAAAACAATAATGAAGATTATATTTTTTAATCCAAATTCCATAATATCACTTAAATTTAATTATAATTATTTTTGTCTTACTTTAGTTATAATATTTGCTTAATCTATAAATCGTAATCAAATAGAATAATCAAAAATCAGCCCTAAAAAGTCGTATTTAGAAGTATATTTTATGCAAAACACACAACTTTCCACCTACAATTTAATAAATAAATAGGAAATAGGAATAAATCAGATAAAAAATTTGTGTATAGTTGAATTTTTGTGAAAAGATATTGTCAAGATATTCGAATAAGAAAAATAGTATGAAAAATATAAAATCAAGTTTTCAGATTTTTTTATATAATTTATATTCCAATAACATTTCTTTTTTTCTTATTTTTGCTTAATGTTTAATAACTAATCCGAAAATATGTACGGACTTTATATCCATATTCCTTTTTGTACCAAAATTTGTCATTACTGTGATTTTTTTGTCGATAAAAACGTCAGTAACATTGATAAGTATGTGAATTATCTTTGCAAAGAAATTGATTTGTTTTTTTTGTCAGAATTAAATTATAAAAAATATTATAAGTCCGAATTAAGTTCAATTTATATTGGTGGTGGCACTCCGTCTTTACTCTCCCCAAATCAATTAGAAAAAATCGTAAATAAACTAAATGAAAAATATCTACTTTCTGAAAATTTGGAATTTAGTTTCGAATCAAATCCTGGTTCTATAACTTATGATAATTTAATTAGTTATAGACAATTGGGAGTAAATAGAATAAGTATTGGAGTTCAATCTTTTAATAAACAAGAACTTGGATTTTTGAAAAGAAGTCATTCTCCTCGTGGAGCAATCAAAGCAATTGAAAATGCACATAAGTCTGGATTTGATAATATAAATTTAGATTTGATATTTTCTATTCCAGAGCAAACTTTGGAAAGTTGGCAATATAATTTAGATATGGCTTTGTCCCTAAATACACACCACATCTCGGCATATTCTCTAATGTATGAAAAAGGTACTCCATTGTACAAAGACTGGAAAAGTGGGAAAGTCCAAAAAGTTAGCGATGATACCGATGCCAAATACTATGAATATACCATAAATCGTAATGCTGAAAATGGATTTGAACAATATGAAGTATCTAATTTTGCTAAAGATAAAAAATACTGTAAACACAATTTAGCAGCTTGGAATTCTGGAGAATATTTTGCTTTTGGGGTATCGTCTCACGGTAATTTAGGTGATTATAGATTTAATAACTTTAGTAATTTGAATAAATATTATGAAAAAATTGATGAAAACTTATTACCAATTGAAAAGAATACTCAACACAATGAATTAGCTCGATTGAACGAGAGAATATTTTTGTCGATTAGAGCCACTGGACTGGACTTAAGTAGACTACAAAATGATTATTCAATTACATTAGCTCAAATTGAAACTTTGTTTTTAAATACTAAAATTGCAAAATTAGTAAATGATGGATATATTATTCAAGAGAACATTAAAGAAAATAATATAATATCTCTTACTAATAAAGGATATGCTATTTGTGATAGCATTACATTTCTTTTTTGTGAATTAATAGAAAATATTTATTTAAAAAAGTGAGTTTGTTTTAATTGTCAATATCATAAGAGAATTTACGATTTTTGAATTGTTAAGATTGCGTTAAGAAAATTATATTTTTTATTGAAAATCCCTTACAAACTATGCTACAACTGTATATTGTGCTTTTTGTATTTGTTAAGATTGTGTTAATTATGTGTTTGCAAAACTTTACATAGCAATAAATTGAAACATTTTTTTTAATTTTGTTTAATAATAGAATTTTTTATAGAAAAAGAAATCTAAAATTAAATTTTGTTTAACATATTTGAGAGTAGAATGGAGATATATTTAATCTTCGTCATTATACTAATTATATTAGCTGTAATTGACTTAACTGTAGGTGTTGCAAACGATGCTGTTAATTTTTTAAATTCAGCAGTTGGAGCACACGCAGCCCCATTAAGAACAATACTAATTTTTGCATCTATTGGAATACTGTGTGGAGTTACTCTTTCGGGTGGTATGATGGAAGTCGCCAGGAAAGGAGTGTTTAATCCTTCATTTTTTACGCTCTCTGAAGTTTTGATAATTTTTGTGGCACTAATGATTCAAGATGTTGTGTTATTAGATTTATTTAATGCTTATGGAATGCCTACCTCAACTACTGTAACTATGATTTTTGGTTTGCTTGGTGGCTCATTAGCAGTTGGATTATTAAAATTAGGAGCTACTGGGCAAGACTATTCTTTGATTTTTAATTATATTAATAGTGCGAACGTACTATTATTTGCAAGTGCTATATTGGTTTCAATTGTTCTTGCATTCACAGTTAGTGCTATAGTTCAATACATTACAAGGTTTATTTTTACATTCAATTACAAACCAAATTTTAAAAAAATTGGTTCTATTTGGGCAGGAGTTGCACTTACAAGTCTGAGTTATTTCCTTATCATAAAAGGTTTGAAAGGAGCTACTTTCCTTACTGTTGAAAATACCACTTGGATTGCTGCACATACAAAATTAATTCTTCTAATTTTATTAGTTTTTTGGTCAATTTTCACACAATGTATAATGTGGTTTACCAATTACAATGTATTAAAATTTATCGTTTTATTTGGTACTTTTGCTCTTGCACTTGCATTCGCTGCAAATGATTTAGTGAATTTTATGGGTGCACCAATTGCTGGATTAATGGCATACAATCATATCGCAGCAAATACTGAATTAATAAACGAACCACTTGTTTTTCTGAATGGCAAAGTACACATCGAAACTTGGCTAATGTTAGTCTGTGGTGGTATAATGGTTGCTACATTATTTCTTTCTAAAAAATCAAAAACAGTAATAGAAACAAGTCTTAATCTTACTAAACAAACTGAAGGATTTGAGCAATTTGAATCTAATTATTTGGCAAGAATTATAGTTCGTATGTCTTTGAATGCATCTAAAGTTATTAAAAATATTTTACCTAAATCAATTGTTAAATACTCTAAATCTCGATTTGATACTAAGGACTATATACCAGAAGTAAATGAAAAAGGCGAAAAACAATCGTTTGACCTTATCAGAGCTTCGGTAATATTAATGGTATCTGCTGCTTTAATTTCACTTGGTACTTCATTCAAATTACCTCTTTCAACTACTTATGTTACGTTCATTGTAGCAATGGCAGCCGCACTTCCGGATAAAGCTTGGGGAAGAGATAGTGCTGTATATAGAGTTGCTGGTGTGATTAATGTTATTGGTGGATGGTTTTTGACAGCTTTTTCGGCTTCTTTTTTGGCGATGATAGTTGCTACTATTATTTACTTTGGTGGAGTTGTGGCAGCTATTGTTTTGTTTGCTGGGTCTATTTATTTATTATACAAAAATAGTTTAAATCACAAAACAAGAGAATTAGAAAAAATAGAATTGAGATCAAAGTATTCTGATGCAAAAGTACAACAAAATAACAGACTAAATCTTATTAGTGAAGATTTGATTTTTTATCTTGGTGAAGTAAGAGATATATTCCATAATAATTATCTACACCTAAAAGAAGAAAATTTATTAGAATTAAAGAAAAATAAAAAACGAGCTAAAAAAACAAATGATTTGTCAAACGCAGTAATGGCTAAGATATTAACTTATATGAAAAAAGAGAATGATGCTGACCCTGAATTGCATTATAACCTTTCTAAATTAACTATTGCTTTACAAGAAATTTATGATAGATTAAGTCAAGTGACCAATCAATGTTTTAATTATGTAGATAATAATCACGTTTCATTAGTTGAAATACAGATGGAGGAGTTTAATCAAATAGTTTTACAATTCCAATCTATATTGGACTTGACTATAAAATATATTGCTACAAACGATGAGGGAACTTTAACTGAATTAGCAGAATATTATAAAGAACTCAATAATCTTACTACAAGATTCAACAAAAATCAAATTAAACGTGTCAAAAAAGCTACAAGTAATGTAAGAAGAAGTATGTTGTATATTAGTTTGCTTAATGACGCTGAGAGAATAAGCGAAAGTTGTAAAAAAATCTGCGACTCTATAAAAAACATACAAAATGAAGTAGAAATTTTATAAACTAAAAATAATCGAACTAAAATACTACTTAAAAAGAGTAAAAACAAAAAAAGCATTAATTTTATTAATGCTTTTTTTTGTTAAAAATATTTTTATTTTTAGAGAGAATTAGATGTTAAACTCAGTCTTTAAAATGATATTGAATACTAACCTGTGGTACAGGATAAATAGTTGCGTCACCGGTAAAATAAGTTGCTAAAATTGATAAATCATAAGCAAAATTATTACTAAAAAACTGCATATAACCAAGTCCCAAACCAGTTCTAAAAGGTGAACTTAGTTTGTTGTCATTTTTATTTACAGACCAATAATTATAACTTAATCCATAATTTAGATAAAGATGTCGTTTCTCTTCATCAATAAGTGCATATTTTAAACTACCACCAACTGAATAAACAGAAAAATTGTTGGATTTTAATAAAAAAAGAGTTCCCTCAGCGGAAAATTTATCAATGATTCTATCCATACCAAAAGATACACCACTTCCCGAAGTGAATCCAAGTCTAGCTCCAATAAAATATCTTGGTGGTAATGATATATGTCTTCTTATCACTTCGCTATTTTCTGGTTGAAAACTTATCTCCCCCGATATAGTTGAATCGTTGTTTAGAGTTGTTGCATTTTCTTGCATCACTAATTCCAACTTTTCATTTTCTTGAATTGCAAATGATGGCATAATATTTATATTTACAGCCAAAACTATCACTGCGATTTTTAGCGATATTATAAGAAGTTTATTTTTTACTACAAAAACAAAATTTGGATTTTTCATATTTCCCTATCTGAAATAATTAATTTGATAATAACTTTCCCAAACTTAACAAACAATAACTACATAAACAAAATAAACATAATAAACAATTTTTAAAATAATTGTGATTGTTAATTTTATTTTCAATAATTTTGTAATATTGTGTTATTATAAGTCATTAAATTAAAATATTTTTAATAAAAATAAATAATTAATAAATAAATCAACTTTCAAAACTTATAGGGATTTTAAATGAAAATTACAGTAATTGGCGCTGGTAATGTTGGTGCGTGTGCAGCACAAATGCTTGCAGTAAAAGAATTAGTAAACGAAGTATGGTTATTAGATGTATCAGAAGGTGTTGCCAAAGGTAAAGCTTTAGATTTGTACGAGACTATGCCTATTTTAGGTACAGATACTCGTATTTACGGTACATCTGACTATGCTGAAACTGCAAATTCTGATATTATCGTAATGACTGCAGGTTTGGCTCGTAAACCAGGTATGACAAGAGACGATTTGGTAGTTAAAAATGCTAGTATTGTTTCTGATTGTATCAGCCAAGCAGTAAAATATTCTCCAAATGCTTATTTGATTATTGTTTCTAATCCTTTAGATGTAATGACTTACGTAGCTCTAAAAGTTTCTGGCTTACCAAGACATAAAGTTATAGGTATGGCTGGTATTTTGGATACAGCACGTTATAACTCGTTTATCTCAATGGAAACTGGTTATTCGATGAAAGACATTCAATCTCAATTATTAGGTGGACACGGCGATACAATGGTGCCACTTCCGAGATTTACAACTGTTGGTGGTATTCCTGTTACTGATTTAATCTCAAAAGAAAGATTAGATGCAATAGTAACAAGAGCTAAAAATGGTGGAATCGAAATAGTAAATTACTTACAAACTGGGTCGGCTTATTATGCTCCTGGTACTGCTGCTGTTGAAATGTGCGAAGCAATCATCAAAGACCAAAAACGTATTTTACCTTGTACAGTAATGTTAGATGGTGAGTATGGTTTTACTGACGTTTGTTTGGGTGTGCCAGTTGTTTTAGGTAAAGGTGGTGTCGAAAAAATCATCGAATTGAACCTAAATGCAGATGAAAAAGCATTATTAGATGATTCTCAAGGGCATGTTAAGAAAACAATCGAAGACGCAAAAGTAATGTTAAATATGAACTAATTTATATCTTTCAAATATAAATCACATCTCTTTTTTAAACAGACAATTACAAAAATTGTCTGTTTTTTTTTGCATTACTCACGAACCTTGATAGAATTTTGTCTTTCTTTAATTATAGACATTACCGGCTTGTCGTCTCTACAATATCCCATTTAATAATTTTTTGCACTCAATTACACTCTTTTCCCTTGCACTGCTCTGAACTGCTCCCATTTATTAGGACACTTTATTTTATTTTGATAAAATTATTTCATTTTCAAACACATTGCTTAATATTTTTAAAAGGTATTACAAGACACTTTTAAAAATTAAAGAACTTTATAACTATTTCACAAACACAATTTGTGGCCTTAATCATTGTATTTTAATCATACTAATTTAAATACATTTTGATTGCGGTAATACTCCTCACTGATTTTGCTATGTTCTTTATATTTATTATTTTAACTACGATATTTATTTTCTGATTTTTTGAGAAAACTAAGTTGATAAAATAATAACTATAAAAATCTATTTTTATTGTTTTATATTTTATTTCTCATTACCATTTTTATAGTTTTCTATTATTTTTGGGTGTGTATTTTATTGTTTCGTCCACAAATATCGCTTCTTCAAAAATCTCTTTGATTACTCTTATTTGCTTTTGGTCTAAGTCAACGATAGTAATACCTGCGATTTGTTTTCTGTCTTTATAGTCTAAATTATCCACTGATAATTTCATATCAATTGGACGAAGAAAACATAATTCAACCCCTACTGTACCTTTCGGTGACAAATAACAAATCCAAGTTTTCCCATAATAAAATGGAATTTTATACCGAGTTTTATATTTGATATTGTCATAAGATAAGAATAAATCATTATAAAATTCAAATATATTCTGCTGGTTTTCTGTATATTTTGATATTACATTATAAAAATCCATAAGTATTTTGAGATTGTGATTGTGATTTGAATTTACATTATTGTTATATTCTAATAATTTGCAACTAATAATTTTCTGCAATGAATACTGCCGTTTTGACACCCTCTGCAGCAGAGCTTGTTATCCCACCAGAATATCCACTTCCCTCTCCAATAAAGTATAAATTCTCATAATTGGCTACTCTGCCTCCTTTTTCTCTCATTACTTGTATCGGCGAAGATGTCCTACTTTCCAATCCAATCAAATGCCCTTGGCTAAAGTTTTTGATTTTTGTATTAAAATGTTTCAACCCTTCTTTCATAGAATGAATTACATT
>JBDNHS010000378.1:0-4181 GCA_041688685.1 Kapaibacterium sp. (SeqCode) | reverse complement strand
AAGGAGGTAGCAGTAGGAGATTCTAAAACTATAAGTATTCGTTTGATAAGCGAAGACAAAGAAGTGGGCAATGTAGTAGTAACTGCTTATGGAATTAAGAAAAATAAAAGAGACCTTACTTATCAAACCATTACTGTAAGTGGAGAAGATATTGCCTCTACCAAAAGAGATAATTTTATTAACTCTTTGGCTGGTAGAATTCCAGGAGCCATGATTACTTCTACTTCTGGAATGCCAGGAGCTTCTTCTAGTATTATTTTACGTGGTCCTACTTCTATAGACGGAACCAACCAACCTATTTTTGTTGTTGATGGATTAATTATCGACAATAATGCTGTAGAAGCACAAGACCGTTTACCGGGCAGTCAAGGTAATAGAAACAATGATTTTGGTAATAGAGCAATGGATATAAATCCTGAAGATATTGAGAGCGTTACTGTTTTGAAAGGACCTGAAGCTACTTCTTTATATGGTTCTGATGGTAGTAACGGTGCTATTGTAATTACTACTAGAAAGGGTACTAAAGGAAAGTCATCATTATCTTATAATAATTCTTTTAGAACTGACAGAGTATATAGGTTGCCAAAGCAACAAACTGTTTTCGATCAAGGTTCTTTGGGTGTAACTAATCCGTTTGCAAGAACGTTCTTTGGTCAGAAAATTCCTACTGCAGGAACTGAGATATTCGATAATATTGGTAATTTCTTTCAAACTGGTAAAACACAAATCCATAATGTATCAATTGATGGTGGCAGTGATATGTCTACTTATAGATTTACTGCGAGCGTTTACGATAATGAGGGGGTAGTGCCAACAACAGGTTTTACAAGGTACAATTTCAGGTTGAATTCTACTTTTAAGTTGAGCCCAAAATTGAACGTTACAACAAGTTTCTCTTATATCAGCTCACAAACTAAAAAAGGATTTAAAGGTTCAACTGGGTTTTTATTAAGTTTATTAACTTGGCCTGTTGATGATGATATCAGGGTTTATCTAAACCCTAATGGAACAAGAAGAACCATCAGGATTGACGGTGGTGCTGAAGATGATAATCCATTATTTGATGTTAACTATAATAAGAATTTTGATGTGAATGACAGATTATTAGGTAATTTTCAGCTATCTTTTGATCCTACTAAATGGTTAAATTTAACGGCAATAATGGGAGTAGACTATTATGCAGGAAAAGGAACCATGTTTATTAGTCCTCAAAGTAATACCAATCTTGGAGCAGGAACTGGAGTTGCTACAGGAGGAAATATAACTGAATATAGACAAATTCAACGATTACTAAATGGTGTTTATCGTGCCACTATTAAGAAAAAATTTGGGCAGCTAAATAATACCTTAACTACACAATTTAATTTCGATTCAAGAAAAGAAGAAGTTAATGGAGTTAGAGGAGAAAGATTATTTGATCCTAATTTCGTAAGTTTAAATAATACCGACCCACTTACTGTAGCATCAACAACTACAAATACCAATTTTAATAAATTGGGTTTGTTTACTGGTTATACTGGTTCTTATAAAAATCTCCTAAATTTTACATTATCTGGCAGAATGGATGGTAGTAGCAGATTAATTGATCCTTTGAATTACCAAACTTCTGATGCATTTTATTTTTATTGGAGCACAGGCGCCAATTTAATATTGTCTGACTTATTTACTTTGCCAAAGCCTATTAGTTTTGCTAAGTTGAGGGTTAGTTATGCTACCAATGGTAGAGATCCATCAACTTCTTATGTTAAAGGAAATAAATTTATTCAATCAAATACCAATGGCGGAGGATTCACTCCAGCTGTATTTCAAGGAAATCCTGATCTTCGTCCCGAATTTGGTAAGAATTTAGAAGTTGGTACTGAAATAAAGTTTTTTAAAGGGAGATTAAGTTTTGACTTTGCATACTACAGTCAAAAAGTTACTAACCAAATAATTGCTCCTAGACTTTCTTATGCTTCTGGTTCTATTCTCCAATGGATAAATGGAGGAGATGTTGAAAATAAAGGATTTGAATTTCAAATTCTTGGAACTCCTATAAAAAACAAAAATTTAACTTGGAATACCACTATCAACTTTGCAAGAAACAGGAATAAAATTTTAAGAATGCCTGCTGGTCTTCCTCAATTTTATAATTCAGATACATGGTTATCTAATATCAGAAATATATCTCAAGAAGGAGGTAGTATTTACCAGTTAGCTGGAAATAGGTTTAGTAGAAATATTAAGGGAGATTTAATTATTTCGCCTACCAGTGGATTACCCGTATTTATTGGGGGTTCTGGGGTGTCAACTGGTGCATACTCAATAATTGGTGATCGTCAGCCCGATTTTACAATGGGTTTTAGCAACAGTTTCACATACAAAAGCTGGAGTCTTTCATTTTTGCTTGATATCAGAAAAGGTGGAGATATTTGGAATGGTACAGAATTCTTACTTTACACTAGAGGTATGAGTACCAGAACGCTTGATAGAGAAACACCAAGAGTAATTAAAGGGGTATTGAATGATGGATTGCAAAATTCTGCTAATCCAACACCAAACACAATAGTTATTAGTCCTTTATTTAGAAGTGACTATTTTTCATCAGGTAGTATAGATGAAGATTTTATAGAAAGAGATATCAACTGGATCAGAATGAGAGATATTACGCTGTCTTACAAAGTGCCAGCTACAATGATAAAGCGTCAAAAGTTTTTAAAGAGTGCTAGCATTTTCTGCACAGTTACCGATGTATTTATGATCACTAATTATACAGGAGCAGATCCATCAGTAAATGGAAATAATGCTTCTACAAGAGGTGGAATTGGGGGTATTGGGATGGACCTAGGAAATTTAGCAACTCCACTTGGAATTAACTTTGGAATTAATGTTCAGTTTTAATCGAAAAAAAAATACAATGAAAAAAATTCTTTATTCTTTTTTATTTGTGTCTACAGTAATATCATTTACAGCGTGTAAAAAATATTTTGATATTAACTCAGATCCATCAAGTCCTCAGTCTGCAGATTTAGCGGCTATTTTACCTCCAGTGTATTCTTTGATACCTGCTGCATCTTTTTTAGATGGAAGATCTTCAGGCGCATATCATCAAAATTATACTTCAATCACCAACGATGGTTTTGATTTTCATGGAGGAAATGGTGGTGGTGTTGGTTCAAACACTTTGTGGAGAACCTTCTTTCAACAACAAGGCTCTTCACTAGAAGTAGTTTTTAATAAAGGGATAAAAGATCAGGCTTGGGATTATGTTGGAGTAGGTTATGCTTTAAGAGCATGGGGCTTTCAGCAAACTACAGACTATTTTGGCGAATTGCCATTTTATGATGCTTGGCAATTGGGGCAAACAGCAATAACAGCTAAATATAGATACGATAATCAGGAGATTATTTACAAAGGCATCGATTCACTTTGTAGGGAAGCTATTAAATATTTAAGCAGAACAGACGGAAAAACACCTCTTGGACTTTTAAGAAGAGGAGATCTGATTTATAGAGGTGATAGGGATAAATGGATTAAGTTTACTTATGGTATTTTAGCTCGTTTATACAATAGAACTACCAACAAAAACACTTACAATGCCGATTCAGTAATTAAGTTTGTAGATCTTTCTTTTTCTAATGCTAGTGATAACTTTTTGGTTCCTTTTACTGCTTCAAGAAACGATGATACCAACCCAGCTGGACCTGCAAGAAATAATTTTGGTAACAGAAGAGCCTCAAGGTTTATTACACAATTGTTAGATGGCACTATACTGAACGGTAACACTAATCTTAATAGCAGAGACCCAAGATTAAGTAGAATGTTAACTACCAGCTTTGATACATCAACAATCACCTCTACAATGCCAACGTTAAATGGTGGTTACCGTTTTTGCTTACTTCAATCAAATGGCCAAGGAGATCCTGAAGCAATTGGAACTGGTTTAACAGCTGGTTCACCTGCATTTAGAAGAAGGGTTAGTCTACTTTATGGAGATAGCACAGTAACAAATATTACTGCAGGAGTTTTTGGGCAACGATTGGGAAAATATATTTTTCAAAACTCTGCACCTTACCCTGTAATGACTTACCACGAATTACAATTTATAAAAGCCGAAGCTGCCTTAAGAAGAGGTAATACTGGATTAGCATTATCTGCTTATCAGGATGGTATAAATAGCCATATTAATTTTGTTAATTTTT
>JBDNHS010000377.1:0-9213 GCA_041688685.1 Kapaibacterium sp. (SeqCode) | reverse complement strand
TTCAATTTTTATCAATATATTGATTATATAAAAATATCATCCGTTATAAAAATTATTTAATATAACTAATATATATATATATGGGTAAAAAAATGCCATATTCTCGAGTAATTAATTATGAAGTAATAAATTCATTAGTTATGACAAGCGGTGTATCAAAAAAAAATATACATAAATGGAATTTCAATTTAAAAAATCAAAGCAACATTAGAATAAATTTTGAACTATATAAAAATTCCAAGATGATGAAAAATATTATTTATAATTTAACGGTTTCAATTGTAAAATACGAAAATACAGGAGAAAAAAATATATTGACTTTTAATTTAAATAAAAGACAACAAGATTATAATAACAATATAATTTTAGATTCCGGAACATATAGTATAAATGTATCATATCCTGCTTTATTAGTTGTGTATTATAATTTTAAATTAGATATTGAAGAATTACCAACAATCATACCAGTCCAACCAACAATCATAGCAGTCCAACCAATTCCAGCTAAAAAATATGCTTTAATTGTATCAATTAGTGATTATCTATATATTGATGATTTGTCTTATTGTGACGAGGATGCAATCTCTTGGTGTAATTTTTTAAGTAAAAATAATTATGAAATATATTTATTGGGAGATAAGACTTCCAGTTATGGACAATATAAACTTAATGATTTTGCGACTGAAACTAATGTAAAACAATACATGGCTTTAATTGCTGATAAAGTTGAACCCAACGATCAATTTGTATTTATAAGTAGTGGTCATGGAAGTGGAGATGGAAAAGGTAATTCTTTTATATGTTGTTTGGATATGAATCAATCGCCAGATGGTCAATATACTGATAAGGAATTAGCATCTGATGTTAAATTATTTACGAATAAAGGCTCAAAAGTAATTTTATTTTTTGATAATTGTTTTTCAGGGGGATTAATACAAGAAGTCGTTGGTTCTGATCCAAACCTTGTATGTGCAACATCAACATGTACTGAAAATGGTTATGGATTCGATGTCGAAGAATATAAACAAGGTGCTTGGACATATCATTTTCTTATTCAAACATTACTAAACAATTCGACTGATACTATTAATCAACTATTTACAAAAGCGTTAATCAGCTATCCATTTAAACAAGGTAATTTACCACAAATAGGGGGCAATGGTTTATTAAAATTTTAATTGTTTTTATATTTTTACACAAATTTTTTAAAACAGTCTGCTCTTAATTTATTATCTGACATTTCTAAATGTAAAATAAATGTATCAGTGATACACGAATTATTTGATTCTGTTATTTTATTGGTAGTTACAAAATAACTTGGTAAACATGTAGTATATTTATAATATTTATTATAAATTAAATTATTCATAATTCCTTCTTCATAACATAATCCTCCATAAAATCCTTGTAATACATTTTTCTTTTCGATTCTACAGTTATCTGATTTTAAATTAATACATTCTTCAATATATGATATACCAATTGGCGAGTTCTTAATTATAAAGACACCTGCACAAAATTGAGAATACCCGCTATTAAGAGTAACAAAAATATCGGAAGAATATTTATTTACTATTAAATCCATACTTATATTTTGATTTTTAATAATTGTATCAGAATCTAACCAAATTACATAATCGTATTTACCAGATTTTAATGCATCCAATATAAAATACATTTTACACCAATAAACATTATGGACACACTGGTCATAAAATAAATAATCATAATTCCATTTTTTGCAATAGGCTGTTATATTTTGATTATGCAAGTCAATATATTCAACATTTTTTCTATTTTCAAATGTTACAATTGCTATTTTATTAACTTTATCGGAAGGTTTGTCTACGATATTGTAATTTAATAAATAATTATTTATTCCGTGCCCTATTGACCGAGTGACATATACCATATCTTTAAAATAAAAATTTAAATATTTAATGTTTATTAAAGTTAATAAAATTAATCCAATTGTAAATATTAAAATTATATTTGCAGAAGATAACATTTAATATAATATATATATATATTATTTTTTCAGTGTATAATATTATATAAATTTACACGAATCTTGTAAAACATTTTGCACGTTGTTCATATCCAGAAGCATATAAATGCAAAATAAATGTGTCAATATTGCAAGTTTTTAATGTGTCATCAATACCTCCATTATAAACTAGATATTGTGGCAAAGATGTTGTATTATTATAATATTTATCAAAAATTAATTTGTTCATAATTCCCTGTTCATAACATAATCCAGCCCACAAACCTTTTAATTTATTATCAGATGTCATACATTTTTTAGTATTGTGTTTAATACAATCTTCTAAAAATGAAATACCTATAGGAGAATTTTTTATAATAAATATCCCAGCGCAATATACCGAATCGCCTCCATCAAAATTGACAAATATATCCGATGAATATTTATTAACAATTGAGTCTAATGATATAGTATTATTTTTAATAATAGAATCGGAATCCATCCACATGACATAATCATAATTACCAGATTTTAATGCATCTAATACTAAATACATTTTACACCAATACATATTATGTACACATTGATCATAAAATAAATATTTATAATTCCATTTATTACAATAGGCTGTTATATTTTTATTATGCAACTCAATGTATTCTTCGCCTTTTCTATTTTCATATGTTATTATAGCTATTTTATTAACTTTATCAGACATTTTTTCTACCATATTGTTATTTAATAAATAATTTCTTTTCCAATCACATTTAGTAAAATATTTAATATCGTTATAATAATATTCAAAATCTTCGATATTTATTAAATATAGTACAAGACCTATAATTATAAAAATTGCAATTATTATAATAGAATTATTCATAAAAATATAATTATTATATATTTGACATTTATATTTTTTTTTGTAATAAAAATGTTATGATGGTAAATTTTATAAATATAATTAATATAAAATGGTATTGTAAAAATAATATCTAAGTATATTATATGTACTTATAAATAACCCTGATTTTTAGGTCTAGGTTTAGCTATTAAATTAGCCATAAATTTAATTTTTGTGGGTAATAAAATTATATAATATAAGATGAAGATAAACGAACAATATGATGATATATGCATGATATGTTTAGAATCTACTGATAAATATGCAATAACTATTTGTGGATGCAAAATATATATTCATAATGATTGTTTTCAAACTTGGATTAATCTACATAATTCGTGCATTATATGTAAGTCGCGATTATATTTATTTGATAAAAATTTAAGTATAAAAATTAAAAATTTTAATAGAGAATTGGAACAATCATCAGCAATAATATATCTTGATTCAATAATAAAATTTATTTCACAATCAAGCAATAAAATAAATAATTCAGTAATAAAAATTCTATTATTTAATATTTTATTTGAATGTATTATATTTGTATGCTTAATTATAATATTAGTTTATATTGGAATAATTTCACAGACTAGGTATATTTTAGATTATTATAAAAATAATGAACTTTATGGTCTTCTATATCAAATATTTACTATAAAAAATTGATATTTTTATTTATTGCAAACTATTCTTTGATATAAGTATAAATTCAATATTAGACGTTTTTCAGTAAGAAGGTGTAATATAATGTCATCAACTATTATTAGTCCATTTACTAAATATATAGTAAATAATGCTTTTGTCAAAAAGATATCGATAGTTCCTGCTAAAAAACTAGTATTATATTCTGGTATTGGAAGTTTATCTTTATTGGGTTTTTATCGCGGATGTCAAGAATATTTATATTTTGAAATGAAAGAAAAAAATAAAAATATTCTTGAAATTAAAGATTATTTATGTTGCTCTGTTTTTGGATTAATAAATGCATCCCTATATCTTAATCCAGTAATATTTATTTTTGCAATTGACTATGAATATGAACGAGCTAAAATGTTAATGAATGATAAAAAAACTTATTATCCAAATCCATATTTTGGATTATTTAATAATTCAAAAAATTGTTCTGAGAAATAATATATTTATATAATGAAATTAACTTGGATAAAGTAAATATTATCAAGTAAAATAATTGTACATCATATAAGCGGTCAAACCAGTCACCAATGACCCCCATAATGTATCTCCTGTTGCAATTATTACATTCCATTTTGATGGATAAAGCGAATAATTTGTACAATTCCATAATCCATACATAGCAAAACCTAAATAAGCGCCATAAACAAATGATAAATCAGAATTCAAGTCTGGTCTTGATAATACTAGAAGATTTATACTGGCAATAATTACTATCCAAGAAAGAATAGCAAATGGTATATTTATTTGTTCTTTTGGATCTATTATTGATCTATAAAAATTTTTATTAAGATATAAATAAGTATTATCTACTGCTAAGATAAATGCTAAACCTAAAATATTTTGTTTTGAAAATATATGTTCCATATATATTTAATTTTATAAATATACTCTATAAAATTAATTTAATTTAATTTAATAATAAATCATCAATATATTTTGGTATAAACTCAATAATTGTGTCTAGACTTAATTCTTGGTAAACTATAATATTTTTAGTGTTAGTCCAAGTATCTGTTATTAGCTGTTTTACCATAAAATTATAATCATCCGCATAGTTTAATATGTGCGAATCTAAGATATTATGTAATTTATTTTTTTGTTTTAAAGCTTGGTCGTAAAAATATTTACTTGTTGGATTACAGTACAAATCAATTATATTATCTTTATATTTTCTTAATATATCAGTTATTTTGTTATTTATATACGAATTCCTTATTGTTATAAAATCTTTTTGTTGAGTTTTAGGATATATATATTCTATATATGTATTTTTGAATTTTTTATGAGATTTTTTAAAATATTCATCTTTGAGTAAATTTTTAATAATAAATTTGCGCTGTTTGTCTATTGGTAATTTATTAAATTCCTTTTGCATATAGATAATTTATAATAAATATTTTTTATGCGTGTTTATAAAATTTTATTTAACTCATATTTAATTATATAAATTAAATATAACTAATGTCAATTCAATTAGTAGATTCAGTGATGGGCAAATTAATCCAATACAATTTTAAATTAAAAAATGATTCTAATACTTATTTAGATTGGATAAATGAAAATATTTCTTCGTCAAATTCATTAGATGAAGAATATAATATATTTATGCAAAATTATCAAAAATTAAATCCCACAGCTCAAACAAACTATATTTTTACAATTGTTTATTCCATATGTAGAATTGAAAATAAAATGCAATTTTTTGATACATATTTTAGATTAGTTGTAGGATAGTTTACTTTAACAACTTTTTTAGATTTAAATATTTTGATTTATATTTAAGATATTTATTTTTATAATTTCCTCCTTCTAATACATCTTTATCAACACATGTCCTGTCCAACATAAATTTATCAAATAACTTATAAAAATCGTCATCAGTCAGACATATTGTTTCTCCATCTGTTAACATACTAGTTCTTGTATTTAAATAGACCCCTCTCATGTTCATCTTATATAACCTGTATGAAGTTGGATGAAAAGTTGTCTGTACTACATTATCAACTGTCTTATAATTATAAGTGCTAAATGTTATTAACGAATTTCTGTCTAATTTATTAAAATCATTAATAAATTCCAACATAATTCTCTTTGGTTCTATAATATTATTCCAAGTCATATCCAAAAATTCAATCATAACATCATGTGTTAACGCAAAATCATTAAACCACTTTATAAATTCATTAACAAAATGAACATCAAATGCGAATTTTGTTTTGATAATTTTATTATCATTAATCTTTAGAGGTTGTCTACTTGATAATGAACCAAATTGAATTATGCAAAATTTTCCGTTCATATGATTTGTATCTTCACTACATTTTAAATCCTCATATATTTCACTATCGAGTTGTACAAAATCTTCATAATGATTTATACTGTTATAGTCGCTACCTCTTCCTATTTCACAAAAAAATATTCTGCATCCTTTTTCATATTCTTCAACTATAATTTGATCAAAAAATTTGTATGGTTCAACAGAACAATCAACTTTTACAATAGTTCCTGTAACTGATAAATTCTCATAAGCAGACATTACATTAGGACAAACTGAATAACTCATTATATATATTGGTTAAAAATAAAAATATTAAGAAAAATAATCTATAATAAAAAATTTTTAATACAAGCACTTTTTATTATTGGTTATATTTATTTAAAAATTTAAGTAATGAAGATTTGTAAACAAAATAAAATGCAATTTTTCGATACATATTTTAGATTAGTAGTAGGATAGCTTACTTTAACAATTTTTTAAGTTCTAAATATTTTGATTTATATTTAAGATATTTATTTTTATAATTACCACCCTCTAATACATCTTCAAGGGGACATTGTGGAAATTTTAGGATTGTTTTGAAAAATTTGTTCGTTCTAGCCAAACTGAATTCAATATCATATGATGATTCTCTTTCCCAATTAGTATATGAGTATGTTCCAAACATTAATATTGATTTTTTGCCTGTTTCGTGAAATTCTTTAATAAAACTCTTCATTAATTCTTTTGATTCATTTATATTTCCGACAGTCATATCAATAAATTCAATATAAATATTATCATGTGTTGTTGTAAATTCTGTAAACCATTCTTTAAATTCATTAACAAAATAATCGTCAAATTTAAACTTAGTTTTAATATCTTTATTATCATTCAAACTTGGTGCTGATGAGTAACTAAGACCAAAATCAATAATACAAAATTTACCATTCATATTGTCTGATTCACTAGATAATAGTTGTTTTTTACATGTGGCTTGTGCATTAACTTGCATATCTATAAATCCTTTATAATGAGTGTTGCTAAAAGTATCGTTTCCTCTTCCTATTTCACAAAAAAACATTCTACAACCTTTTTCATATTCTTCAAGTATAATTTGGTCAAAAAATTTGTGTGGTGCAACAGAACAATCGATTGTTCTGGTTGAACCGCTAACACTTAAATTTGCATAAGCACTTGTAATATGTGGGCAAACTGAAAAACTCATATATATATATATATATATATATATTTATCTATATAAGATAATAAATTTACCAATTTATTAAAATAAATATTTTAATATAAACAATACACACGACAAATCAACAATGAATAATATATACAAAAAATTAGAAGAACTTAAATTTTCAATAGATATACACAATGAGTATTTTTCTGATGGTTCTATTATGTATATAAATTCGAGTATTCAAGAAATAATTAATTATATTGATAAAAAATATAATAATACTCATCCAGAAAATAAAATAAAAAATTATATTAAAGGGAATTTGACTCACATCAATTGTGAATGTTCATTTTTAATAAAAGATGAGAAAGAATTAATGGAAATTAGTTTTATTAAAAGTGGATGTTATTATTATGTGGAATATTATATTAAAAAAGAAAATTCACATATTGGATTTATAAAAATTATGGATAAATTTATCGATGGACTATATGATGATTGGCATGCATCTACTCCAAAAATAAATTATTATAATATAATTTTGACGTTAGAAGAGCTAGTTAAAGACCTTAACAAATATTAAATTATACCTAACTTATGATTTTTTTTATAATATCTTTATGAATAATAATATTTTTAATTGAATTATTATTATATATGTTTTCATGAATAATAATTTCTTGAATCAAATTTGGAAATATATCATCAGTCAATACTTGCGAATAATACCAACTAATATGAAATGTTATGAGAGATGATGGTAATACATCTTTATCAAATAATTGATTATAACACCCGGCAAATTTAATAGTTAATAGTCCTTGGGGAAGTACATCTTTTTTTATAATTTGATTATAATTCCAATTAAATTCAATATGTAAAAGACCAGATGGTAATGTGCTAGGAGGTATTGGAATGTTATATTCGTAACCAAATACCAAGTGTTCCAAGCCATCGGGCAAAACCCCAAGCTCTAATTCATGAGTGTATTTGTCACCAAGTTTTAAATATTTAAGACCTGATGGTAAAACATCTTTTAAAAGTTTACAATTATTGGAAAATCCGAATTCTAAATGAATTAAAGTATTAGGTAATATATCAGGTTTAATTCTTATAGAATAAAATTGTCCCATTATTAAATGAGTTAATTTCGGGGGAAACATATCTATAGTTAATTCATGTTCAAAATCATCACTAAAATATATCTTTTCAGTATCAGCTGGTAGATCATTTGAACTAAATATTTCATTAAAATATTCGGGAAAATATATTGTTTTGGAATCCAAATCATAATATTCAATTAATGTCATGGTTTGTATATGTATTATATATATATATATATATATATGCTGATTTTTTAATATAAATAATAAAAATCAATTTTTATTTAATGTTTTCTTTAATTCTAAATATTTAGCCTTGTATTTTAAATATTTCATATTATAACCTCCAATCGGATCATATGTTTTTGCATATGGATTTAATTTTTTAGTAGCTGGTGATGTACTAGGTATATATGGTTTTGCCGATGCACTCAATGATATTTTTTTAGTAGCTGGTATTGGGCTAGGTATTGGGTTAGGTATTGGGCTAGGTATTGGGTTAGACACCGGTGCTGAAAACATGCCTCTAATATTATCTTTAATAGTTAATTCAGCTTCTGAATTTTCTTCAACACATCCTTGAATATCTGGATTAAATTCTTCAATAAATTTAAGAATTGTAAAACTATCTCTAGTTAAATCTCTTCCCCAATCGGTATTAGTTGAAATTGTTATGACTGGTAAAAAATTAGTTGGAGCTAACTCATTAATTTGTATTTTATCATCGTCTGTTAGTTTTATTACATGTGTATATCCATAACATACTTTTTTATTTGGTATAGCAGCACCAACCGCTATGTGTGAATCTGCCGGGTCAACGTCGTTAATATTTATAAAAGCACCATAAACTGCGTTATCCTCGATTAATTTGGTGTTAAATCCAGAGTCTTGATGTCCCCTAATTGTTAAATCTATACCAATTTTTTTCATATCTTCTATTCTATCTTTACCAATAACCCAAGAACAGCCTCTTGTTACTCCTGGTATTGTCGTATCTTTACCATAAAAATCATTCCATCTGATATTATTACTTCTAGTTTCCAATTCAGTATTAAGTATAAAAATATTATTATTACT
>JBDNHS010000376.1:0-1651 GCA_041688685.1 Kapaibacterium sp. (SeqCode) | reverse complement strand
TCAAAAGTGATTTCAAACTATCAATTTCATCAAATAACAACTCTATTCTTCTTTTTGAATCACCGAGTCCAGAGTTTAATATTTTAATATGTCCTTCTATTTTTTTGATAGGCAAACTTATTTCTTCATTAAAAATATTATTCATTTCCCAAAGTAAATCTACGCTTGTATTTTCTAATATTTTTTCTGAACTTTCTAATATTTCTATATTCAAATTTTTTATTTCAATTTGATTTTCTTCTATAATCAAATAAGTTATAAATGTATTAATTATATAATAAAGTAATTCTTTATCTTTACTAGAATAACTATCAATTTGCCTTTCTACTCTTGAAATCAAAAAACCTAAGTTTTGTGCATTATATATTATCGGAACAATTGCAAGAAAAGTAGTTTTGGGAGTATTATCATCAAATAAATCTGGGATAATTTTAGTAAATTTATTTTCAAATATCCAATCTATTATTCCATGTTCAATCATCATTTCAACTTTGTAATCCAAAGTATTTTCTTCTAATTCAAAAACAGAATTTATTTTTTCATCTTTAATTAAATAAATGTTGAAATCATAAAATTCAAATATATTATACAAGAAATCACTGATTAAATTATATTGAATAGGTTTATCATTATTATCCTTTAACTTATTTACTAAATTTGTAAATATTTCAAAATAATTTGTTTTAGAATAATCAATTGTATCTATACTTTGATTATTTTTTATAAAATTCAACTCTTTTTTCAGTAACTCAACAGTTGTTTCAAGAGTAATTATATAATTATCTTTTTCGGCTGTATTATTTTCTTCGAAAATATTTTTCAATTTAATTTAAAATTAATAATTTAACAAAGTTAAAATAATAAAAAATATATAAATTTGCATTTATTAGTATATAATATTACTTATAAATACAAAAATATAAAATTTATAAATAGAATTTGTAAAAAATGTAAATTTAATAAAGACATTTAGTAAAGACTATGTGTTGTAATTTTGTTTAATTCTGAAGAATGCTCAAATTCAATCAAAATTTCTTGTTTTAATTTGCCAATAGCACTACCAGCATCTAATAAATCATTTTGAGTTAATTCTTCGAAAATATCAGACGCCAAAAATAATTTTGATTGATTAATTTCGCCTGACCAAGTTTTATAACCCAAATTTTCGGCAAACCATTCAGACATTGAAACTATAGCGGTGAGGGGTTGTTTTATTTCGTTAAAATTTAAAAAATTATCGACATTACTTTTTATTTCAGTAGTTTTTTTAGCTTTTGACAATAATTTAGTACTACTTTTAGTGATTGGAACTTTTTTATTTTGATTGGAACTTTGATTATTTAATTTATAACTCGAAGTTTTCGCAACTTTGTCATTCTCATTGTTGTTGTTATTAGAATTTAAAGCATATTTGCTTTTTGAAGAATTACTACCTAATAAATCTTCTTCCAAAAATCTATTTAGTTTCGAATTGCTTTTTTCTTCTTCTTGTAATTTAATAGCAGTAAAGTAAGGCGTATGATGATATTTGATAGCATCAACTAATTGAGTTGGTAAATTCCATTTTTCAGCTAACCAAGCTCCAATATCTGCGTGAGTACATCCTAATACAATTTCTTCACAATAAGTTAAAGAATATTTATGTTCTTGT
>JBDNHS010000045.1:0-2793 GCA_041688685.1 Kapaibacterium sp. (SeqCode) | reverse complement strand
TGCAAAAGATATTTTTGGGTTGGTTAATTTAGAATTTTTAGAAACTGATAATCTTGATTTTATAGAAGATGCAATTAATATTGCGATTTTGAATAAAAGTAGTACAATTGCAGTCTGTGGAACTAATACCTTTTATAATGATAATTTACGTTATTTATTATTAGAAATAAATAAATTTTTAGATAATTGCAATGTTGTAATTTTTGTAAATCCAAAAGACATCAACAATTTAGAGAGTTTAGTTAAAATCAATTCTAACTTAATTTTAATATACAAAGGTGTTGATTTAATAGAAGTTTTTAATAAAATATCAAATTAAAATAAATGAAATTTAATATTCAAGATTTAAATAATTTTATAAAAGAAAATAAAAATAATATTGAAGAAAAGAAGCATTTCTATTCTAAATATCATTCAGGCTTGCCTCCTTATTTAAGAGGTCCTTACAGTACTATGTATATAAAAAAACCTTGGACAATTAGACAATATGCTGGGTTTTCAAGTGCTGAAGAAAGTAACAAGTTTTATAAAATGAATTTAGCATCTGGACAAAAAGGCTTATCTGTTGCTTTTGACTTAGCAACTCACAGAGGTTATGATTCAGATAATGAAAGAGTCGAAGGTGATGTTGGCAAAGCAGGCGTCGCTATTGATAGTATTATTGATATGAAACAACTTTTTGATGGAATACCACTTGGAGAAATATCAGTTTCTATGACAATGAATGGAGCTGTATTACCTATTTTGGCATATTATATTGTAACTGCCGAAGAACAAGGATTTAAACTATCTGAACTCAGTGGAACTATTCAAAATGATATTTTAAAAGAATATATGGTAAGAAATACATATATTTATCCTCCAGAAATATCGATGAAAATAATATCAGATATTTTTGAATATACTTCTCAAAATATGCCAAAATTTAATAGTATATCAATTTCTGGCTATCATTTACAAGAAGCTGGAGCAACCCCAGAAATTGAATTAGCTTATACTTTATCTGATGGTTTGGAATATATACGGACTGGAATTGCTGCTGGAATAAATATTGATGACTTTGCACCAAGGTTGTCTTTCTTTTGGGGCATTGGAATGGATATTTATAGTGAAATTGCAAAATTGAGAGCGGCAAGAATAATGTGGTCTCAAATTGTTCAAAAATTTAATCCTAAAAATCCTAAATCATTGGCTTTAAGAACTCATTCACAAACATCTGGTTGGAGTCTTACAGAACAACAACCGTATAACAATGCAATAAGAACTACATTGGAAGCTATGGCTGCCATATTGGGTGGTACTCAATCTTTACATACTAATGCAATAGATGAAGCTATTGCTTTACCAACTGATTTTTCTGCTCGTATTGCTAGAAACACACAAATTATTTTACAAGAAGAAACTGGTATTACAGATATCATTGATCCATTGGGTGGTTCTCAAGTTATAGAGGATTTAACAAATGATTTAATGAAAAGTGCTTGGGAATTAATAAATGAAGTAGAAGAAATTGGCGGAATGACAAAAGCAATTATAACAGGTCTGCCAAAGATGAGAATTGAAGAAGCAGCAGCCAAAAAGCAGGCAAAAATTGATAATGGCGAAGATGTTATTGTTGGAGTTAATAAGTATTTTGTTAAAGAAGAAAGTCAATTGGAAATTAGGGAAATTGATAATGATGAAGTTAGAAATAGTCAAATTGAAAAATTAAATCAACTAAAAAGAGAAAGAAATAACTCTGCTGTAGAAGATATATTAAATCAAATCAGCAACGCAGTTACAAATAACGATAAAAATCTATTGGAGTTATCTGTAGAAGCTGCAAGAAGAAGAGCAACATTAGGTGAGATTTCTTTTGCAATTGAAAAAATTGTTGGAAGATTTCAAGCACAAACTAAAACTATAAGTGGAGTTTATATCAAAAATGCAAGTCAAAATGTGAACATTGATAAAGCTCTAAAATTAAGTGATAAATTTTCAGAACTTGACGGAAGAAGACCAAGAATACTAATATGTAAATTGGGTCAAGATGGACACGATAGAGGTGCAAAAGTAATTGCTACTGCATTTGCAGATTTAGGTTTTGATGTTGATGTAGGTCCTTTGTTTCAAACTCCTTCTGAAGCAGTTAAACAATCAATTGAAAATGATGTTCACATTATAGGTATAAGTTCTTTGGCTGCTGGTCATAAAACATTGATTCCAAAATTAATTGCAGAATTAAAAAAATATGACGAGACTAAAATAATCATTGTTGGTGGAATAATTCCACAACAAGATTATGAATTTTTATATAATAACGGAGTAAATTTCATTTTTGGTCCTGGTACAGTTATTCCAGATGCTGCAATAAATATTTTAAATTATATGATTAACAATTATAAATGATTTGTTGATTATTATTTTTTATTATAAACTTATTTCAAAATCAACTTAATTACATTATGATTATTACAATAATATTATTTGTATTAGGAGTTGCTTTTTTATTAAAAGGAGCAGATATATTAGTAGAGGGTGCTTCTTCAATAGCCAAAAGATATAATATTTCCGATTTAGTGATTGGACTAACTATTGTTTCATTTGGTACATCAGCTCCTGAATTAATCATAAATATTTTATCCACTATAAATGGCAACCCTGATATTGCTATGGGTAATATATTTGGAAGTAATATTGTTAATATCTTATTAATATTGGGTATATCATCTATTATTTATGGCTTACCAATTCAACGAAGTACAGTATTATCAGAAATTCCATTTTCTTTGACTGCAACTATTTTAGTCGGTT
>JBDNHS010000375.1:0-3150 GCA_041688685.1 Kapaibacterium sp. (SeqCode) | reverse complement strand
TGATAATGCTATTAAATATGGTGATAATAATCAAGTATTAATAAAAGTAAATTTAATTTATAAAAATGCTAAATTATTACAAAATTTTAAATTAGATGAAAATTATAATGAATATCTAGAAATCATTGTTGCAGATAAAGGAAATGGTATTCCTAATAAAGATAAAATTAGAATTTTTGAAAGATTTTATACTGTTGACAAATCGAGAGCAAGAAGTATGGGTGGAACTGGTTTGGGATTGTCGATAGTTAAGCATATAATTAACTTACACAAGGGCGAAATAATAGTTGAGGATAATGAACCCAAAGGTTGTATTATGCACATTGTATTGCCAAGAAATACCATTAGTTAAAATTGAACAATTAACAAATAACAGTTAAGCAGATTAATAAATAATTACTAATTACTAATATATTTGAAAGATAAAATAATAAATAATTTAGATGAGTCAAATGAAAATAATTATGATGAAAATTTAGAAACAAATTTTCATCCAGATGATCTTGTGGAAAATAATGAAAATGAAATTTTAGAAACAGAATTATCACCTTTTGAAGAATTTAAGTTCAATTTCGATAAAGTTAACGTAATAAATATTATAAATAAATTGGACCCAAATGATCCGAAACAAAATGATAAAATTTTAGATTATTACATATTAATTAATATTTTCGAAGGTAAGAAAAACGAATTTCATCATTTGGAGAAAAAATACAAAACTTTAATTAAGTCTGCAATTAGAAAGATGATAAAAGACGAAGAAGATATCAATGATTTGATCCAAGAAACTTTTATCAAAGCTTATAATGCTTTGCATACATTTCAATTTGGATATAGTTTTTCATCGTGGATTTATAGAATTGCTTCTAATTGTTGTATTGATTTTATGAGAAAGAAAAAGTTAAATACTTTTTCAATTAATCAAAAAACTAATTCTGATGAAGAATATACTTTTGAAATAGAAGATAATAATTTTGTTCCAGATTTGAATATTATAAATAGTGAGAAGAGTATTGCATTAAGAAAAGCAATAGAAAATTTGCCAGATAATTACAAATTAATTATAAAATTAAGACATGAAGATGATTTGGACTATAGCCAAATATCAGAGAAGTTAGATTTGCCATTAGGAACAGTTAAAGCTCATTTATTTAGAGCAAGAAAGTTATTGTTTGAAAGTTTGAAAGACAAGCAATATCTATTTGTCAATTGATAAAAAAATTATTTATTATTCAATAAACTTTTCATACTTTTTACATTATTTTCAAAATCACCGCTAAATAAACCAGAGCCACTTACGAATACATTCACACCTGAATTTTGAATTTCTTTGACATTTTCTAATGTTACGCCACCATCAACCTCAATTTCAACATTATTAAGATTATTGTCATCTAAAAATCTTCTAAGTCTATTTGCTCTTTTTAATAAGTTATTAATGAATTTTTGACCACCAAAACCTGGGTTTACAGACATCAATAAGATAAAATCACAATATTCAGCAGCTTCAAAAGCACATTCCAATGGCGTGATTGGATTAAGAACTATTCCAGCTTTTACATTATTAGATTTGATATAAGATAAAGTCCTGTGTAAATGAGGTAAAACCTCTGTATGAACGGAAATTAAGTCAGCGCCACTTTCTATAAAAGCATCTAAATATTTATCTGGTTGGGATATCATAAGATGACAATCCAAGGGTATATTAGTAAGTTTTTTTAATATTTTAACAAACATAGGTCCAATTGTGATATTTGGAACAAAATGCCCGTCCATAACATCAATATGAAGATAATCCACATTTGACTTTTCACATCTTCTTACTTCACTTTCCAAATTACCAAAATCGCAAGATAATAATGAAGGTGATATTTTACTAACTAATTGACTCATAAATATTTCAAAGTAATCTGATTAATATTTTTTATGATAAAAAATATCTATTTAAAACGAGATTTGAATACTGAAACTGCCTTAGTCAAAGCATTTGCTACTGTAATAACATTATTTATTGGAGATGCAAACCTTTCATAACTTTTTACAGCTAATTGTTGGTATGGTTTTATAGCATCAATTATATAATCAACTTGATGATTAATTTTGCTAATCAAAATATTTGAATTATCTGAAATATTATCAATTTTATCCAAACTAACAAAGCTTCTTTCTTTAATTTCAGATATCTCATTTTGAATTTCTAAAACTGAATTCTGTACTTCATCAATTTTTTTCAATGATACAATGGTTTGATTTTTTATTTCTGTAAAATCATTTACAATTTTATTGAAGTTATTGTCAAAATTATTAATATTTTTCTCAATACTTTTGACAAATCTCATTATAACAATGGATAATAAACCAATACTGACAACAGTAAAAAATAAAGTTATTCTAAATAATTCTTCCATATTCTTTTATCTTAAAGTTTAATTGTTTCAAAATTACTAATTCATAATAAATTTTAACAAAATTATTATAAATTAAATTGCAAATAAAATATATAAATTAAAATCAAATTATGATTTCATTTCAGATTTAAATGTATCAATTCCAGCTTTTGTTGCTTCTTTTACTTGATTAGCTTTCATACGTGCATCTCTAAGAATATTATCAGCATCAGAAATTAAGTTATTAGCTTGATATTTTGCGTTATTAATTATTTCTTCTACCTTTATTTTACTTTCATTATAAGTATTGCCAATATTTGAAGCCATATTACTAACATTACTTCCAACATTATATTCAATATTATTAACTAAGTCTGATGCTTTATTGTAAGCTTCTTTGCTTTTGACAGCTAAATCTTTTCTTAATTCTTCACCAGTTTTAGGAGCTAATAAAAGTGCAGTAACTGCTCCAACAGTAGCACCGATTAATGCACCAAATACAAAACCTTTTGTGTATGATAAATCATCATTTTTAGACATACTATCCTTGTTTTAAAATTTATTTAAAAAATATTATTTTAATTTAATGCCTTATTTAAACTTTTTAAAGTTATAAATAATTAAAGTTGTTTTTTTGAGTTTTTATAAATTTCGTAAAGATCATATCCTTTTGAAATAAATAAATATTCAATAACTTCTCTTGCAAAACCCATACCACCATTTAAGTTACTTACAAAATTTACTTTGTTTTTAATAAAATGAC
>JBDNHS010000374.1:0-2888 GCA_041688685.1 Kapaibacterium sp. (SeqCode) | reverse complement strand
TATAATAATAATATATAATTTAGTGTATATTTTATAAAAAATTGATAAATAATAATAAAAGTATATTAATATAATAAAAAATATACTTAATAAGACTATGGATGTATTTAATATATTAAAACAACATCCTCATATTATTCAATTATTTAATAAACATTATCCAGATTTACAATTTGAATTATTAGACGATGAATTGATGAAAAATGTTATAGAATCAATAATGGGAGAAACTATTGATTCTGCAATGAATAATACAATAAATAATACAATAAATAATACAATAAATAAACCAATGAATAATATATCAGTTCCAATGAGTAGATCAGAAAATGTAATAGAACAAAATTATGATTTGGCGGATAAATATATACCTGAAATGTTATTACCGACAGATTTAATATATTTAAATGGTAAAATAAATAATATTCCGATAAAAATATTATTTGATACAGGTGCAACATCAAATTGTATATTTAAATCTAAAATTATCGAAGCTGGTTTAGATTATTTGGTAGATGTTCAAAACAAAGCAACTATACAAGGAATAAATTCTAATAAAGAAATATATGGTAAAATATGGTATATAGAATTAGAATTGGAATTAAAAACTAATAATAAGGAAAAAAATTATGCGATGATAGGATTAAATTTACAAATTATAAATGATGATAATCCAAATGAAAAACCAAATAATTTTGATGTTATTCTTGGATTAAGTTTTATGAAATCTTACAACACAAATATAGATTTTTCCACAAATACAATAACACTTAATAATACTATTAAAATAAATTTTGATTAATGAAATTAAGTATTAAATTTATCATCAGTTGTTAACTTATGTTTTAAGTATTTTAAAGATCTTTGTTCAGGATCCATTGTAAATAAATCGTTTAATATTAGAAATAATTTTTTTTTACTCATAAAATCAGAATATTTGCCCTTGGGTTCCAATAAATTAAAAAAATATTCATAAAAATCGTTTGATTTTAAAATTTTAAATTCGGACTCTAACATCTTTTTAAATTTTTCCACATTTTTAAATTTTTTAATTGAATCGTTATTTTCATTATTAAAATTATAACAAGCAATTTGTAGAATAAGTACTATTTGTTTTACAGTTAAATTTAAATTAAATTTTTTACATATTTTAGCTGTATAATAAGAAATATTATTTTCACATATCAAATCAATTAAACATATCGCAAATGGTATATAAATTCCTGTATAATTATAACTAGAATTTTCATAGATTCTTTTTTCCTTATCTAATTCAATTGTAGAATATGTTTTAACAATTCTGCAATCAACGCAAGGAGAATAATTACCACAATCCATATATATATCTATTAATTTTACCTTATTTTTATTAGTTATGGTAAGATTTCCTAATTTAAAATCAGTAATTAATAATCTAAATTTACAAGATTGGTAAATAATATTATATAATTGCTTTAAAACTGTTCTTAGTTCTGATACACTAAAATTATTAATAACAGATTTTAATGTATCTCCTCCATATTCCATAATACAATAATATTTATAACCATCATAGACTTTATTAATTTCACCACAAGAATATATTTTTATAATGTGGTTTTTTAATTTATCATTTTGACATAATGATTTATATCTTTGTAATAATTTATTGGGAATTTCATTTTCACTTAATTTAATTGCATAGTATTTATCCTTTATTTTTATTTTAAATACTGTTCCATAAGAACCTTCGCCTAAAAATTCACATACATTTACTGCTAGAGATACTGTTTTAGAATCTGTATCAAGTTCAGAAGATAAAAATTTTGGTAATTTGCATGTATCGATATTTTTTATATAGAATTTTATTTCGGAATCATTGCCTATATCAGTTTTATAATTAAAACTATTAATATTTATAAGAGCCATCAATATAGTCTACTATAAAATATATATTAAAAAAAAGAATTTGTTTATATAATTATTATTATTTATATTAACCATATGTACTACTTATGTCAATTATGAACTAGTGCTTATAATTAATATAAACGATGGCATATACTATTAATGAGAATTCCCTATATAATATGATTGTCCGATTGATATATTATAAATAATTAATATATTAAAAATAATTGATATTTAAAATTAATAATGGTTATAATTATATTAATACTACAATTACAATGTCTGATAATATGGAAAATATTCATACTAATACAACTGACTCTATTACTACGGCAAGTAGTGATAGTATGATCAGTGATAGTGTGAGTAATGTGGATAATACAACGTCAATTATAACAAGTACTGTAATTATCAATGAACCTATAGATACATCTTCATTAGCAAAATTAAATGCTAATATTTGTGATATTGATATAACTGCTTTAGAATCAAAAATACCAGATAAAATTGATGAAATGGAACATGAAATTAGGAAAAAAACCCAGAATATAATTATTGAGAATGAATTAAATTTAATATCTGATACATCAGACGATGTGAATGATATGAATGATGTGAATGATGTGAATGATGTGAATGATGTGAATGATGATGATTTAGAATCAAAATCATTAAAATTTGATCCATTAACAATGTTATTTGGTTCTTTATTTAAGGATTTAATAAATCCGGACTCAAAGTCTAATTTAAATTTTGGATTAATGAAAATGATAGATCAATTAAAAAAAGAAAGTGAAAATTCAAATGTATTTGGAGTTGATATTAAATTTGACCCAGATACTCAAATGATTGATTGTGCCTTTAATCCGGATTTAATTACTGATCCAGAATTTAAGATGATTAGTGAGAATAATACAAAAATTACTAATTCAAATGATAATATACAAAATAAAGATAATAATGATAATAAAGATGATAATAAAGATGATAATAAAGAT
>JBDNHS010000373.1:0-12430 GCA_041688685.1 Kapaibacterium sp. (SeqCode) | reverse complement strand
AATGAATTACATTATTTGGCATCAATTCGTTGAAATCTGCTTGGATTAAGTCAAATGGATAACTTGTCGCTGGAAAAGTATTTGTAGTTTTATTATTCAATAAATCTTCTACCTTGACTGACGGTGCATTATAACCTTTTGCAAAATCAAAAAACTTCTCTTCTAATGCCTCCAACCATTCAAAAGACTCTTCTGGGCTAACCTCTCTTCTAAGCAAATTATTTAATTCAAATGAAGCCACAATGGCAGAATTAGCAAATGGATAATTTCTTTTATAATTACTCATACCATTCACTATATTTGCTTTTTTTCGAGGTGGCGCAGGTACAACAAGCCCACCAGGGCACATACAAAACGAATACACGGGAAACTTTGCATTGTTGTAAGTTACTGCATAATCAGCAGCTTTGAGCCCAGTCACACTTTTTGCATTCCATTGTGATATATTAATCAATTCTTGATAATGCTCCACACGTGAACCAATAGCAAATGGCTTATTTATAAATTGAATACCTTTGGCAAACATAAGTTTATATGTATCAGTCGATGAGTGTCCAGACGCAATTACCAAATAATCACAGTCAAATTTACCTTTTTCGGTTTCAATAGATGTTACTTGATTATCAATTGGATTTTTGATAAATTCAAAATCAGTCATTTTCGTATCAAAGTAAATCTTACCACCCTTAGCGATAAATTCTTTTCTCATATTTTTGATAACTTTGGTCAATATATTACTACCAACGTGAGGTTTGGACAGATATTCAATCTCAGCGGGAGCACCCCATTTGACAAAATTGTTAAAAATGTATTTTTTCTCTAATTTTATAGTTTTGGTTCTACAAGTTAATTTACCATCAGAGAAAGTACCAGCTCCGCCTTCTCCAAAAGCATAATTACTTCTATCATCCAATTCTCCGGTTTTCTCAAAATGTTTCACTTTTATAATTCTTTGATAAACTTCCGGTCCTAACTCAAATACAGTAACATCAAAACCTGCTTCGAGTAATGTATATGCAGCAAAGAATCCAGCAGGTCCTGAGCCGATAACTGAAACTTTGTTTTTTCCTTTAGATTTGGACTTATCACTAATATTCCTAATTACTAAATTATTAGCTAAATTGTTCTCATTATTATCCAAATCATCTATATTATCATTATTTTTGATTAATTTGGAATACACGCCAACTCTAATGTTCCAAAAAATATTTTTGTAATTTCTGGCATCTAAACTTTGCTTTTCGATAGTATAAGTAAAATCATCAGTTTTGATTAATTTTTTTATATTCGATTTTAATTCTTCTTCTTGATAATCTGTTGGTAATTTTAGTTCGAGTGTAGTATAATTCATTTAGTATTCAATTAAATAAAGCAATAATTTATGCAAAAACTTAGGTTTATAGAAGTTTTCACTAATCCCAGATATAGTCGTTTTACAATTATTTTGATATTGACGACATTGATAGGAATTTACTTTTATGGAGAAATAGATTATTTAGATAGCGATTATAGACTATGGGATTTGCAAGATTACAAAATAATGGCGGAAAATTCACCAAACTTAAAAGAAAACGAAACTTTAGATAAATTAAGACAACCATTTGTTTTCAGAATTACTGGACCATTTTTGAGTGGACTATTACCTTTTGAGATAATTACCAACTTCAAAATCTTAAATATTCTTTTTTCACTTACTTTATCATTACTGACTTTTTATTATCTACTAAAACTAAATGTCGAAATTAAAATCGCATTAATTTTAACTGTTTTCTATGTTTTTAATAAATATTTGTTTGGATTTCCCGTTTGGAATTATTTTCATCTAAATGATATTTTAGTCCAAATTATAATAACATTATTGTTTTTGATAATTTATGGAGATAATTTTCATCCAATTAAATATGCGTTTGTGTTGGTGATTGGTGCCTTTACCAAAGAAACCGCAATGATTATGATACCAGTAGGTTTATATTATTTCTGGGAGTTTAATAAGGGTAATAAGCACGAAAGTAATAATAAGAATAACATTAAACTAATATTAGATTATATTTTGTATTCTATTCCAGCTATTCTAACATTCCTGCTGATTAGAATCTACCTAAATTCTCAAACTGGCAACAATTTATACGAAGCAATTTTGGAGTATTCAGAAAAGCTAATTGAGGCTGAAACTTGGTTTAGATTAATGATCAACTCAATCATTCCATTTTCGCTATTACCAGTTATTTATTACAGTTTGACTAAAGAGTTTTTTCGAGATAAAAAGTATTTGATTTTATACACTATTTTGGTAATTCTTTCTACTTTTTTTGGTATTAATAATGAAAGATTAATGGCACCAATAAGTTTGGTATTATTGCCACTTTTGGGCTATATTTTTCAAAATACAAAACTCAAACAAATGCGTTATTTATTACCAATGATTTTATTTTTTAGTTTATCAATTTTCCATCACACTTATTCAAGATTTCCACTTAATCGCAAATTAACTATAATTTTATCTATTTTTTCATTAATTTTGATAAGTTTATTAGCAATTTATGAAAAATACTCTTATTTATTAAAAATTAATCTATTAAAATCTGAAATATGGAAACAAAAATGAAAGTAGAATTAGAAGACAACTTTTTGGCAATTGAAGAGCAATACTCAAATTTAGAAAACTCAAAAGTCGTAATTGTCCAAGCACCTTACGAACATACCGTTAGTTATGGTGGTGGCACTAATTTTGGACCAAAGGGAATTATAAGTGCAAGTGCTTATGTTGAGTTTTATGATGATGAATTCGATAAAGAATTGTGCTTTGAAATAGGAATAGCTACATTACAACCGATAATTTTCGATGGTAAAGTAGACCAAGATGCTTTAGATTTGATTTATAATCAAAACAAAACACTTCTTGAAATGGGTAAATTTGTTGTTACTTTAGGTGGTGAACATACTATTTCTTATGCACCAATCAAAGCACATTATGAGAAATACCCAAATATGTCTATACTTCACTTTGATGCACATTCAGACCTGCGTGATACTTACCAAGGTTCGAAATACTCACACGCCTCATTTTTGTCGAGAGTAGTTGAGTTTTTTCCACCAAATAGAATTACTCAAATTGGAATAAGAGCACAGTGTATTGAAGAGTCAATATATATTAAAGAAAATTCTGTAAATACAATGTATGCTTCTGCCATAAGAAGAGGCTTACACACTCTTGATTGGCAACAGAATGCAGTTGACTCTTTGAATGAAGAAGTTTATATTACTTTTGATGTAGATTATTTTGACCCATCAATAATGCCCTCAACTGGCACGCCTGAGCCAGACGGATTTTTATATAACGAGACTTTGGACGTATTTAGAAAATTAGTAGCTTCTGGAAAGAAAATAGTTGGATTCGATATCGTAGAATTGTCGCCTGTCATTGGGGTAACTCATCCAGATATTACTGCTTCGAGACTATTATACAAAATGTTAAACTATGCTTTTGCTAATATTTAATAATACATTAATCAATTTTAGTCAAATTGAATCCAATTAAATATGTAATTTATTTAACTTTTCAAAGAAAATTTAAACTGCTTAAATTTTAGCAAAGTAATGAAAATATAGTAAACAATATTTTGATTGTGCTAATTATTTCTATAAATTCTATTATTTCTATTATTTTGATTTATTGACTAATTTAATAATAGTTGTTCTTGGTTTGGCTCCATTTACATATTGCAGGACAGTGTGCCCAACTTCATTTGGAGTAAATTGAAATGGAGTTTGTACATTTCTTCGGATTCTTTCTATTGTAGCAATTGGACCCAATAATATTTCTATTACTTTTATATGCTCATCAACTAATTCTATAGCCAAAGTTTCGTACATAATTTTAAGCGACGCAGCCACCACATTCATAGGTATTGCCATAGGAAGTAACTTAAGGTTTGCTTCACAATTAAGATGAATTAAGTATCCGCTGCCATCATTTTTTAGATTTTTGACTAAATATTTAACAATTAATACCTGCGAAGTGAGATTGTTTTTTATCACTGTATCCCACTCACTCAATTCAATATCTTTGATTTTTTTACCTTTGTAGGTATAAAGCAAAGAGTTTATAATTGCATTGATTTTGTCGTATTTTTTTTCAATGTACTTGTGAAGTTTAATTACTTCTTCTTCGACACTCATATCGATTTGATATGTATCAATAAATTCAGGTTTATCTTTATATTTATTTTTGATTTCTTTTAATTTATCTTTTGAACGTGAAGTTATTATTACAGTCACGTTAGATTTAAGCAATTCGTCGATGATTCCTTGACCAACATTTCCAGTTCCACCAATAATTAAAGCACTTCTCATTTAATTCTCATAAAATACAACTTACCTTTCGAGAAGTAAAACAATTTCTAACAAAATTGTTTCATTTTTAATTAATATTTTGTGTTTTTTTTTATTTTTTCAATATTATTTGAATTTTCCGTAAATATTCTGATAATTGCACAAAAGATGTTGCATAATTCATTCTTTTATACTTTCTTTAATCTATAATTCGGACTATTATACCTCTATTTAGAGTACGTCCGTTGGGCGTGTCGTTTTTGAAATAAAAATTATTCAATACATCTGTATTAATTAGATTTTCTAATTTTATATTTGTTTGAGAGTTGTTTTTATTAAAATAATCTATAATAGTTTTTTTACCTTTATTTGCTCTACTAATTGATAATTGTTTGTTGTGTTCAACACTACCAATATTATCACTCATACCAATAACTTGGATTTTTTTATTATTTTTCAGTGCATTTTGTATTGTCTTTAATACATTAAGATTTAAAATGTTAATTTCATCAGAGTCAAATTCTGTAAGAGCCAATAGATACTCATTATAAACTCCATTAGTATTTTCATCAATATTCTGATTTTCTATTTTCTCGATCTTTTTATTAATATTTAAGATAAACTTTTGTTGGATGTCATTCTGTGGGATAACATTATATTTAATATCTTCATTATATACTAAATTATTATTCAAAGTAATGTCATAATTTAGTTTAACATTGTCCTTTCCCGCACCTTCATAATAACTAAAATAATCAATATTATTAGTATAATTTACTGATTTTTCGCTAATTAATGGATTTGATACTAATTTATTGCTTGTATTATTTTCTAAATTATACAAAGTAAAGTTTAGTTGGTAATTTAATTTATTTATATCAAATTCTGGTATATTAGTTTTGAAATTGATTTGGTAATTATTCATTAAAGTTGGTTTGATAATATCAATTTTATTAATTAATTCATAATCTATAAACTCATTTGTTTCATTAACTATAATTTCAACTTTATTGTTTTCAGCCAATAAATCTTCATTTTTGAATTTTTTACTATTAATATCTATGATTTTAGTTTCAATTACAGAGTTAGAAATATCTGGATTAATTTTAATCAAATCATTCTTTATTTTCTCAAATCTTTCATTAATTAGTTCTATATTCTGAGTTTCATCTTTATATGCTACTAATTGTAATTTCTTTGATTTATTTGTTTTGTTTGGTTTTGGTGGATTATTTATACTATTACTGTTTTGTGCAATTTGGCTTAATATATTGTCATAAGTATCGATTACTTTTCCATCAATAGTTTCTATTTTAGTGATTGGATTTATGTTGTCTTTTCCAAAATAAATTATTGGTTTTAAAGAATATTTGGTAATATATTGCTTTTCTAATACTTCAATATCAATTTGATTTGAATTTTGAGTATTAATAGATTTTGTTTCATTTTTAGAATTTATAATTTCAAATTTATTTGTAGTTTGATAATCTAAATTATATACAATTTCTACAGGCTCCTCGATTACTTCCGGCTCTTTAATAATTACTGGTTCTTCTATCTTTATTACTTCATCTGGCGACAAATTATAACTAAAATTCACACCAACCATAGAATTAATTACTTTTAAATTTATTTTATCATAAATATTCGTTAGTCCAATATTGAAATTTAGTTCTGGTCCTAATTTAATATTTCCAGAATTATAAAGATAATACACCCCACCAAAATTCAGACTAAAAAAAGTTAACGCTTTATTTTGGATATCCCCACTATATTCGCCCACAATTCTTTTTCCATTTTCAAAGACAAAATTTGACGGCGAAAGGGCTTCTTCATATTGAGTAAATGTACCGCTAATTATGCTACTAATTCTTACTCCAGTTCTCAAATCAAAATCATTTGTCAATAAATCTTTGAAAACAAATCCTGCATCAAAATTTACTACATTTATCTTTGGTTCCAAAATATGATGCGTAATTATTTGCTCAAATTTTTCTTGATATAATTTGTAGCCAATAAATCTTTCTTCATCATAATTTGCAGATATATCACTAATTCCAAGATTAAAATAATAATTTACATTATCACCCATAAAGCTTGATATAGGAGCAATTTCTAATCCCACATTAAATAAATAGCCAACTCCAAAAGCACTTTCAAAAGAATTACAGCAGTTTTCTACTCCTTCAAATTCTTTAAAATCCGAAATGTAAAAGTTGTTATTTAAACCCAAATTTGAGTCAAAATAGTATTTAGTTTTTTTTGTAGTATTTTGATTTAAATTCTGATTTATAGTTTGATTTTGTGCATTCAAATCCTGAGAACTCAAATTACTAAAACTATAAAGTAATACAAAAATAAAAGTATATATATATATCATTTTTATAAATGAAATTTTAAATTTATTTATAATTTGATTAACTTCAATTATTTGTTTTTTGTTTTGATTTTTTTTGATATTCATTAAAATACTAAAATTTTATTGTCGGAATTATGAAATTATAATTTTATCTAACTTGAATTTACTTAACTTGAATTACTATTCTTCAATTTTTATTACTTTTATTGGCTCTATTATAGTTTTGATATTTTTACTATCAGCTGAATTAGCGTTATTTGTATATTCAATCAAAATATTATATATTCCATTTTCTAATTCTGATAAATTCAAATTCAAAGTATTCATACCATAATTAATATTAAACCTCGTTTTTTTGACAATAGTACCTGTAGTTGAATAAATAATTAATTCAATTTCTGATTCATTTGTAAAATCTGACTCTAATTCGATATTCAAATTATTATAAAATGGATTTGGATAATTATTAGTTGTTTGAATATTCGCCAGCGGTAATATCCTTCTATCTCCACAAATATTGATAATTCTTAGTTTACCAGGTCTATAAGTTGTTGTTACACTTTTCCCAAAGAAATCCTTGCTAATTATCTGAATATGCGTCGAATCTTCATCAGATAACCCTGGTTTACCTTGGATTTTCATCAACTCACCTTCTAATTCGAAATCTCCTTCTAAAGCCACAACAAACTCTCTTCTATCTCCATTTAAGCTTTGAATCATTTCGATTTTTGGTTTTGAGTATTTACTTATTATTTTTTCTGGATAAAATACTTCATAATCCAAACTTAAAGTTGCCTCAAATTTTCTATTGCCTTTATATGGGAAGTTTTCTGTGTTTTTCATATCCAAAATTACAAAAGCATCTTCTGTCGGATTTGCTTCCGTCTCTTTAATTGTAATAAGAGTTGTACCAATATAATTGACCAACCTGATATTATTCTGCACTAAGCAAGGATTTGCATTAATAAACAAATTCCCTTCGATAAATGGCGTTCCATCCCATTCTATTTCTATCTCAACACTTTCATTTGGTCTTACTTCTATATTTGTCGGAGTATTGACTTTAAAATTACTAACTCCACTCAAAACATAATCAGAAATAAAGACATTTTGCAAACTTAGATTTTCTAATTTAACTTTACGTATTCTATCTTCTAAAGTAAATGGCAATATCTTATGACTCAAATCAATATATGTACCTATGCCCTTAACATTAAATATATTTTGGAAATAGTATGTATTTTGATTGTTATGATAAGTTCTTAAATATGGATTAAATATACCCAAAGTATCCAAAACATATTCTATTCTTACAGTCAATATTCCATTCGGTGCTATAATAGTATCTTGAGTTGGGTATAATATTTTAAAATTCGTGTTAGCTAATTGTTCAAATTCAAAACTTGAAACAGATAAATTCACAGTATCTAAATTTTGGAATAATTCTAATGTTAAATAATGCTTTTCACCAATACATTTTTCACTCAATAAAATTGGATTATTAATAAATCGAACACTTCTACTTTTACCAATACCTCTAAGCGGAACATATATCTCATTTTCACAACTTTTGAAAATCAAAGTATCAACTACGGTCCCTGTATCTTTGGGCGTGAAATTCAAAGTAATATTTTTACAATTACCTGGCATAATTGTATCAAGCATCAAGTTATTAGTCAATTCAAAATGGCGACCATTTTTAAGTCTAACTCCATCTACTAAATCAAAAAAGAATGGTGCTTTACTTTGATTACAAATAATATTATTTAGTGTTTTGATATTATCAGTGTAAATTAATTCTTCGCCAAAATCTGCAGTTTTAATTTCACTTTTGGGAATTAACACCTTGAACGGAGCATCATTTATATCACTTACAGCATTACTATATGTTCTATAAGATACTGTTGCTCCACCTGATACACCATTTGTAGCAGCAGCAAAAGCACTGCCTTGAGGTGAATATGCAAGATAAGTTAGACTACTTTGCCCAACAAATAATTTATTTGCCTTACCTGTAATCATATCATAAGATAATATTTGTGGGTCACCAGTATAACCAGACACCACCAAATTAGATTCCGATGAGAAAGACAGACCTACATTTTCAAAAAATGAATCTTTTCTAATAGAAAATATTTGACCTGTTTTTGCATCAACTAATGAAATGTAGTTAATCTCTTTAAATAAGTCATTTTGATTATATTCAAATCCCAATACTAAAAACTTTCCGTTTGGAGATATTTTGCAATTTTTGATGATAGGAACATCTGGAAGATTAAATTGTCTTTTTTGTTCAATTTCACCTGCTTCAAATTTATCTTTATCATAAAATACAATATCGCCGTTCATAAAAGTAATAATAATTTCATTATCAGCATAATTAATCGACAATGTAGATATGGGATAATTGAATATTTTATCAGCAGTAAATGTGCTATTATTCAAATTATAAGTTTTAAGTTTATTTGAAAGTGTTGGCACTAAATAAATTAATCTTTTTTGTTCATCAATTTCTAGATTTTTTATTTCAATCTCATCAATTACTTTCTTTGTTGATGATACATTATTTGTTTCATCATATATTGCGAAAGTATCTTTTGATTTGACTCCGAATTGACTAACTGTATTATGAAGAGAAATTATATTGTTATTTTCGTACTTTACATCTTTTACTATTAAATTAGCATTGGATACGTTCATATTTAATTGTCTATTTATTGTTGGTGTAGATTTAGTTAAATCCCACTCAATTAATAAATTACTTTTTGGGTATGCTAATCTTGTACCATTACTTTTAAATCCTATAGAATTAACTCTTCCTGTATTTTCCATTACAAATGGAGTAGACTCTTCTAATTCTTGTCCAACTCTAATAAATACATTTTCATTTTTGAGGTTAGATAGTTTGAACTTATAAACTGAATCTAAGGTTGTGCCTAATCTAAACCATGAACTTGTACCATATCTAATTTCGATATACGTACTTCTTCCTATTGTATGACCTGTCCATTTTACATCTATTTCTTGACAAGGTGCGAACTCTTCTCCACCATTTGGATATAGCAATTTAAATTTAGATTTGTAATCAATAGTATAACCATTTCCAAAAAGTTTTAATTGTCTTTTTGCTCCACCTTGATAATGAAATGTCATCAATTCATTGTAATATCTGTTTTCTGTGGGTCTAAATATTACGTCAAACAGATTGTCTGATGTTCCCAACATATTAAATGGAGGTATAGCATCTAAAGTACCACTAAAAAAATCACCTTGCCATAAATATGTAAATCCTGTCCCTGTAATAGTAATTGAATCAATACGAGTTGATCCAAAATTATTCTCTTTAAAATTTATAGCTATAGGTCTATCATTTTTTAAATAAAATTGAAAAACAGAACTATCACCAATATTCCTTGCACCAAAATTATAATCATAAATATTAATTCTATTACCATTTGCCGATAAAATAGTCATTTTGGGAGTATTCATTTCATTTTTCAATAAATTACTTTGAGCCACCCTCCCTTGATAACTTACTACTATTCTTGAAACATACTCACCTAATGGATCATCTTTTGTAGTTAATATTCTATCATTATTTGGATACCAATAGATTTTTTGCCAATTATCGGCTAAATTTTCAATTTTATCGATAATTCTTGGGTAGTTTCTTTCGTTAATTATTATATTTTCTTTTGGAATAATAATATTTGCATTATTATCTTTTACCAATATTTCACAACTAACTATAGAATTAACTCTAGGATTGTTTTGGAAATTCCTAGATTCTACAGTTAATTGAGAGTAAAGTTTAAAGTATGGAAGTATTAATAGGAGTAGAATAATTTTTTTTGACATTGCTGTTATAAATACTTTTTGTTTTTGGTTGCTATTTTTATATATAGACGCAAATTGTTGAAATAAAGTTACAAATAAACAAAAAAAAAGAGAGGTTATTTCTAACCTCTCTTCTTTAAAATACATTTTGTAATTTATTATTACTATTTCATATATTATGATTTATAATATAGTTCTTAATAATATTATTTTACTACATTAATATTTTTAGTTAAAGTAACATCGCCAACTCTAAATACTACAGTGTATGAACCACTTGCAATATTGTTTAAGTTGAAATCGAAGTTAAACGTACCAGCATTTTGCGTAAAGTCAGTAGTATAAACTGCATTTCCATTAATATCAAACAATGAAATTTGAACTAAATTGTTTTGAGATAATGAATATTCAACAGATGTACTGTTTACAGCAGGATTTGGTGAAGGATTACCTAATTCGATAGTACCAAATTCAGTTGATAAGTTAACAATTCTTTCTTCGCTATACTCAGAAGAACCATCTTTATCAATTGCTTTAAGTCTATAAGCATAAGTTTTACCTAAAGTTACGTTTTCATCAACTACTGGTCCATAGAATTTAGCTTCGTTAGAGAAACCTGCAGCAGGTAATTCAGCTATTTTGCCAAATACAGATGTTCCAGAATTAGAAACAGAAGATTTTTCTATTTCAAATAATGATGTACCGATTTCAGAAGATGTTTCCCAGTTAATATTTACTTGTTTACCAGTTGATGTAGCTGTAAAGTTAGCTAACTCTACAGGTATTACGAATGCACCATTTGATTCGAAGTAAGATATAGCACCTCTCATTAATGTATTGATATCGCTAATATGTCTCCAATCAGCACCTAAATAAATAACATTGTTTTCTAAAGTTGTAGAAACAATACCACTTATTAAATTAGTTTGAGCACCAATTAAATATCTTGTACCTACACTTGCAAGTCCAGGTAATTGAATTGTTCTTCCTGCGTTATCAACAAAAGAATTAATAACACCAACTACAGCCGGGAATGATTGTAAATCACCTACATAAGCAACTTGCGTTATTGGATCAATTGGAGAAGTAATGTCAAAAGTAAAGTCTTTAGCCATTTTATCACCAACCATTCTACCACCGTTAAATGAAGAACCGTTTCCATTAGGATTGTTACTAGTATAAGATGTTCTTAACACATTTCTAGCAAATAATGGGAAGTTCGCATTCATATCTTGTGCTAATTCTTGAGAAGCGAACATAATGTTACGTTTTTTAGTGTTGTTACCCATAGCCATATATTTTTCAATATCTTCTGTAACTGTTCTTGGCAATACAGTAGCATTAGCGTCAGCATAGAATAAGAAAGCATAAGCACCATAATTCACAGCTCTTCTTTCCCAAGCTAATCTATCAAATACATCATAGTCAAATCTTGAAGTAGTTGGTGTTGCTAAAGTTAATCTATAATTAACAGCAGTCATACCATTTACAATATTATTGTAGTTTAATCTACCCATTAAGTCATTAGAAATAACTGGAATAGTATTAAGATTGTAAGTTAAATTAGTACCACTAATCATAATTTCTCTAGGAGTTTTAGTGATGTAGAATCTAACATCTTTCATTACTACATTATTAGCATTTTCTTGGTCAGAATCAACTGATAATTCAATTCTATATAATGGAGTAACGTTAGCTCTCATTGCTGTAAATAAAGCTGGAGCAACATAACTTTGTGCAGCTAAATCAAAATAAGATTGTGGTTTGAAATCATCTGAATCACCATCAGCAAGTAAGAAATCAACAGTAACTGATTCGCTTGATGCTATTGTAGCAGCAGTTGTTTTAGTTAATATTGGAGTACTTGGGAAAGTGATACCATCATTATTTTGTCTGTAGATT
>JBDNHS010000372.1:0-4027 GCA_041688685.1 Kapaibacterium sp. (SeqCode) | reverse complement strand
CGACCATTAGTAGAACTAATAGGGAATGGCTCCCCAAAGCCTAATTTGTAGAATTCATAAATAATTGCGTCTCTATCGTGAGAGTCGCATTTATTGATAACTAATACTACTGGTTTTGAAGTTTTTCTTAGGATTTGAGCAATATCTTCATCAAATTTAGTTATACCATCTGCACCATCACAAACAAACAATATTACATCTGCTTCATCTATTGCATATTGTGCTTGCTCTCTGATAGATTTCTCCATAGTGTCCTCTGACCCAGGGACAAATCCACCGGTATCAATAACACCAAAATCTTTACCTCTCCAATCAGAATTACCATAAATTCTGTCTCTGGTAACACCAGGTTTATCTTCGGTAATTGCCTTTTTTTCGCCAATCAAACGATTAAATAAAGTTGATTTACCTACATTTGGTCTTCCTACTATTGCTACTAAACTCATAATGTTAAATATATTTTAATGTGATTTTATTCTTTAATTTGTAGAATTGAGGTATAATGTGCGTGAAAAGGGACTCGAACCCTCACGGTCAATGACCACCACCCCCTCAAGATGGCGCGTATACCAATTCCGCCACTCACGCATTAATTCTTTTATTTTATAATATTTTAATAATAATTGAATTATAACTCTTATGAAACGAATTTTTGTACAAATTATTGTTTTGAATTCACAATCACTTATTTTTATTCTCTAATAATAATATAAATAATATTCTATGTTTAATTTAAAAAAACATTATATTGCTTTTATTAATTTTCAAAAAACTCAAAAATAATATTATGAAAGGCTTAGTGTTTAATGAATTCTTAGAAATGGTTGAAGAAAAATTTGGTTTTGAAATTTCGAACCAAATTGTTATAAATTCTAATCTTGATACAAAAGGTATTTATTCAAGTTTAGGTTATTATGACTACAAAGAATTAGTTTCAATGGTGGTACAGCTTCACAAAATTACTAAAATTGAAATTCCTTTGTTAATTAAAACATTTGGAACATATTTATTTTCAATTTTTGTCAAAAATTATGGTATATTTTTTCAAAATGAAGATAATCTATTGAGATTTTTGAGTAAAATAGAAGATATTATACACGTTGAGGTATTAAAATTATACCCTGATGCTGAATTTCCAAAATTTAAAATAGAGTTGTTAGATGAACAACAAATCCATTTTTTGTATAATTCTAGTAAAGGTTTGCATGATTTAGCTGAGGGATTAATTCTTGGGGCAGCAATTCATTTCAATACAAAGGTAGAAATTGAAAAAGAATTTGTACAAATTGACGGCACTTGTGTGTTATTTAAAGTGAAAGTTGTTTAATATTAAGTTACTTAATTTCTCATTTTCAATCTAACATTTAAAATCTATAATGGAAAATCTCTTAAACAAAATAGAAGCCTTAAAAGATACTCTTAAAAGAGAAAGAAATTCACGTAAAGAAGCTGAATTAATAATTGAAGATAAATCTAGAGAATTATTTACTTTAAATAATGAGTTAAAAGATATAAATTCAAATCTTGAGAAATTAATTGATATAAGAACACTTGAAATAATTCAAAAAAATAATGAGATAACTGAATTTAATGACAAACTTAAATCTGCTCTCCAGGTTAGAGAAAATATCTTGTCTGGCTTGGGACATGAGTTACAAACCCCACTGCATTTAATTTCTGGTAATATAGATTTATTGAATATAGAACTTACTCAAGATAATAAGACTTCATATCAGTTAATTCAAGAGAATATACATAACTTACAAAAAATCGTTAAAAATATTACTTACTTTTCAGATTTAGAAGTTGGTAAAATAAAACCAATATTTTCTGTTTTTTATCTTTCTAAATTATTTGATTCTCTTGCAAGTGCATTTAATTATATTAATAAAGATGAAAAAATTAAACTCAAATTTATTTATCAAACTGATATAGAAATAATAACTGATTACGAATTACTTTTCCATATTTTACTAAATATCATTGATAATTCCGTAAAATATGCAGAAACAGAATTTGTCAAAGTTATAATGATGATAAATGAAAGTTGTTAAGATGACTACGAAGATAATGATAATTTAGTTGTCATTGACCCAAATAATCAAGATAATGAATATCAAAATAAATTTAAATTAGTAGATTTAAAATTCAATATATTGGATAACGGCATAGGAATCAATCCAAGTATTTTAAAAAATATTTTTACGCCATTTGTTAAATTTGACGGTTCAAATTTTTATCAAAATAAAGGAAGTGGGCTTGGTTTACCAATAGTTAAAAAATTAGCAAATTTATTAGGTGGTGATATTGAAATCAAATCAGAAACTAATAAAGGTACTTCCGTTGAAATAAATATGAAAAATATAAAATCAATATTAGCTAATAAAATTGATAAAAATAATGAAAAACTAAATCTGCCAGAAAATTTAAGAATTGAATACTTGAAAATTAAAGATACATTGATTTTAGAAGATTTTAATATCTTTGCTCAAAAATTAATTAAGTATAAAAATATTAATGATAGTATATATAAGTTAGGAATTGAAATACAGAAATATTATGAAAACTTTGATATCGTAGGTTTATCGAATATTTCACAAAAAATTGAGTACAAATTATAATTTGTAATATAAAATATAAAATAATAAAAAAATGAACTACGAAATAAATTTAGAAGGTTCCAAAGTTTTAATTGTTGATGATAATCCACAAAATTTATCATTATTAGGTACTTTTCTAAAAAAATACAATTTTAATTTAGCAGTTGCTTTAGACGGACAATCTGCTTTTGAAACTGCAATAAAATTTGACCCAGATTTAATACTTATGGATATTAATATGCCTAAGTTAAACGGATTCGAATCTGCTAAGTTATTAAAATCTGAACCTAAAACTCAAAATATACCCATTATTTTTACTACTGCCTTGGCTGATACCGTAAATATTATCAAAGGTTATGAGGTGGGTGGAGTTGATTATGTTGTCAAACCTTTCAAACTTGAAGAGTTATATCAAAGAGTAAAAGCTCACCTTCAAATTAAAAAGTTGATTGATATAATAGGTAAAAAAAAAATAATGAATTAGAAGTAGCAAATTTAGCAAAAGATAAATTCTTTTCTATAATCTCTCACGATTTAAGGAGCCCATTCACAGCAACATTAGGTATGTCTGAATTAATTCTTAAGCATTCTGAAAAGTTCACAAAAGAAGATATTATCAAAAATATTGAACAAATATATGACTCACTCAAACTTCAGTTTAATTTATTAGAAAAATTATTAGATTGGTCAAGAGTCCAAACTGGAACAATGGAATTTAGACCTCAAAAAATTTCCATTAATGAATTACTCAAAAACTCCATAAATAACTTTGTTAATAACATAGAACAAAAAAATATTAATTTTAGTGTTTTATCTGAATTAGATTTAGATAATATATTTTTGGAAGTTGATGAATTTATGATAAATTCATCATTATCAAATCTCATAAGTAATGCAATTAAATTCACCAATAAAGATGGAAATATATTACTTACAATTAATAAACTAAATGAGATTATTGAATTTATTTTTGAAGATGATGGCGTTGGTATGAAAAGTGAAGTAGTTCAGAATTTATTTAGATTGGATATTCACAATGCATCCGTTGGTACAGAAAAAGAAAAAGGCACTGGGCTTGGATTAATTTTAGTCAAAGAATTTATAGAAAAAAATAATGGTACTATTTCTGTTGAAAGCACAGAAAACAAAGGTTCTAAATTCATATTAAATTTTAATTTGTAGATTATTTACCTTCTTTTTTACCAAGATTTAGGATGAGGGAGACGACCCCCCGGTCGAATATATAATTAAGAAAACAACAACAGATTTAGGATTAGGAAGACGACCCGCCGTTCGAATATACAATTAGAAAAATTTCAACAGATGAAGAATTAGGAAGACGACCCGCCGGTCGTCTCTACAATTAGAAATAATATTTATATGTAGATAATACAAAATATATATGTAATATATACGTGATATGTTTT
>JBDNHS010000371.1:0-8205 GCA_041688685.1 Kapaibacterium sp. (SeqCode) | reverse complement strand
ATTAATAAAAAGCAACATAAATAACAGCACAACAGTGAGTGTTATTTCTCTATTGAACTTTTATCTATCTGAAATTTTTTATGAGTGTTTAACTGATTTTATAGATAAATTTAATCTAAAACCAAATGAAATTGATGCAATTTCAGTACACGGTCAAACTATCTGGCATCAGCCAAATGGCGACTTGATCGATGGAAAATTAATCAAACATACTTTACAGATATTTAATGGTAGTGTATTAGCAAAAAAAATAAATATCCCAGTTATATTCGATTTTCGTTCTGCTGATATTGCTTTGGGCGGTCAAGGTGCTCCATTAGTTCCAATTTTTGATTATCATTATTTTGGGCAGAAAGATAAAACTATAATAGCTGCTAATATCGGTGGAATTTCTAATATTACGATATTGAATAATAAAAACAAAAATAATATTATTGCATTTGATACTGGACCTGGTAATATGTTGATTGATTTTTGTATGAAAAAATACTTTGATTTAGAGTATGATAATAATGGTGAATATGCTTCTAAGGGTGAAATTATAGAAGAATTATTGAATTTATTATTAGATAATAGTTACTTTGATAAAGCACCACCCAAATCCACTGGTAGAGAACTATTCGGAGAAACTTATCTTGATGATATTTTGAATAAATTAGAAAAAGATAACATCATTAATTTTCTAACTCCAAATATTAAATATGATATAATTAGAACAGTTACAGAATTAACAATCAAAAGCTTTGCAAATCAAATATTAAGGTTTGTGAATTACAAAAAAGATGATAAAACAAAGTTACAAACCAAGCAGATGATTAAGATAATTATATCTGGTGGAGGTACTTACAATTCATTTCTGATAAATAGAATTAAGAGCGAATTAGTTGATTTTGAAATAGTTATAAGTGATGAAATTGGATTAATTTCCAAAACTAAAGAGTCTATTGCATTTGCATTTTTGGGTTTTTTATTTTTGACCAATCAAAATGGTAACATCAAATCAGTTACTGGTGCAAAAAGAGAGACTCGTTTGGGAGTTATTGCATTATAAAGACTGTTATTAATATTTGTATAAAAATTTAAAAAAGTATAAAAAGTATAAAAATGTAATAATTATATCTTGAATAATATTCCATTAACATACAAATATTTAAAATATTGAAGTGCTGCTTTTACGTCCGATTCGATTAGTTTTATCTCAGACTCTAAGAATTTAATTTCACGTGCATTAATTAAAAATATCGAGCTTTCTCCCAAATCAAACTTAATTTCCTCTGCATCTAATAATTTTTTGTAATTACCTCTAATCTGAAATGAATACTGATAATTTTGTCTTAACATCTGTAAATTATTAAATTCTTGCTCAATTTTGTTTTTGAGATTGATAATTTTATTTTTTAGATTAAATTCATTATCTTGAATTTTAGTCTCAGTTGCTTCAATATCTCCCCTTTCTTTTCTCAAAAATATTGGAAAATTAAATTCAATTCCAGCTTTATAATTATTTCTCAAATACCCTGTATCTTCCCTTAATCCATCCCAATCAAGATATTCATTAATGATATTATATGTAAGGTTTAAAGTTGGTTTTAGTCTATCATTATATAATTCTAATTCTACATTTAGAGTTTTAATTTTATACTCAGTATTTTTGACTTCTGGGTGATTTCTAATTAGACTATCTTTATCAAACTCCACAATATCATAAAAGTTTTTTATAAAATTACTATCCAAAACTTGATTTTGGTGAATTGTAGTATCAGGTATAATGTTAGGATTTATGAAAATTGGTTGGTCTTCAAACCACAAGAAATTATTCAGATTTAGAATACTATTAAAGTAACTATTTACTGAATTTATAAAATTCAACTCTAATGTTTGAAATTGTATAAACGTTTCGACTGTATCTATAGCTGGTTCATCACCTGCAAAGAAATTTTGTACAATACCATTATGTCTAATTAAAGCGTTCTCTTTTGCTAGTTCTAATACCTTTGTTACTTTCCAAGTTTTTATCCAATCAAAATAAGAATATAAAGCTTCATTATAAAGGTCATTTAAAGCTAATTGTCGCTCAAATTCTGCTGCTTCTAATAATAACTCAGCTTTGTTTACATCTGCTCTACGTTTATCTATAAAAAGCCCTTGTCCGACAGGTAGAGTAACACCAAGGAATGCAAGTCCGTTCGGTGGCAATGTACTTTGATTATTAAAAAACAATCCATTACTTGTTTCGACACCTGCTTTTACATCAATACCAGGGTAGGTTGGTACACTAATGCCAGAGTTAGTGATGTTGAAATAGTTTTTTTGGTCAAAAGCTTTGCTTTCATAATTACTAAATAATTTTGGGTCAAAACTACCTTTAGCTTTTAGTAAGTTGTTTTCAGCTAATCTATTGATTAATTTCGTGTTTTTTGCGATTGGGTGATTGGATTTTACTATTTCAATAAAATCTATTAAATTCAAATTATATTTTTTTGTGTAGTTTTCGTATAATCTGCTACTATCTTTAAGATGTAAATTTAAATTGTCAAAATAATGGTCATAGTTATTTTTGTCCGAATTCATACTATTACCTAAGTATAACATAGCAAAAAATGCGATGTTTACAATTGCGATAAATCGTATAGAATTAAATGATAGATTAATCATTTGGGAAGACATCATAATTATTTAATTGAGAAATTAATTGAAACTAAATGTTATAACTTAAATTAGTAATATTAAAATTAGTAAAAAATGAGATTAATTTAAAAATAGAAAACTATTTTTTGTTATCTTCTTTTTTAGGTTTGGCACTTTCTCCAGCATAGAAATCGGCAGGCAAACCATTAATTTGTCTCCATATTTCATACCAAATAGGAACATCATTAAGTAAAATAACTCCTTCTGTTCCGAGACCAAATTTAAGACTTTTGGGCCAAGGATTTTGCCCTTTTACTTCTTTTAATAATACTCGATATTTGCCATTTTCGCTTATTGATTGGTCTATTGCAGCTATTTCAGCATCAAAAGTACCAATTGATAATTTTGGCCAACCAGGTACAAAAATAGTTGGGTAACCATTAAATAATAATTTTCCTTTCTCTGCTAATTTAACTAAAGGTATATCAAATGGTTCGACATAGAACTCAACAGCAAGTTCAGCATTTGCTGGCATTACAGTTACAATTGCCTCTCCGTCTTTAATAGTTTCGCCAACACCTTTACTTAATGCTTTTAGTATATATACATTTTGAGGTGCAGTGATATACAAATTTTGTCTTCTAATTTTGTAATTATCTAAATCATTATTCATTTTGGAAATAGTAGATTCATTGTCATAATAACTACTTTCTGCGCTTCTTTTATCTGAGTCGGCTTTTGCTATTTTTTCTTCATAATCTGCTCTGATAGAGTTCAATTCGATTTTTGCATTTATTAATTCATTTCTGCTGATAAGGAGTTTGCTATTGGAGGAAGCTTCTTTTGCAATCATATCTCTATATTTTACATTTCTGCTTTCCATATCAGTCATAGATTTAAGTCCTTGTTTCAATAATTGCTCAAACCTTTCTAATTGAATTTTGGCAATGTTCAAATTATTATTTGCAGTCTCTAAATCAATACTATCGGCAAATACTTTTAGCTCAGATTGTTTAATTTTATTAACATTCTGTTGTAATTTTAGCTTATAATTTTCTCTTAATGCTACTATTTGATTTTCTAATGCATCAATTTTATTTACATAAGATACTTTTGAGCTTTCTTTAGCTTGAATTTGTTCTGATGTTCTTTCCACCAACATTGGGTCAAAATACTCAGATTTGATTTCAGAGATTTTTACTATTGTATCGCCTTTTCTAACAAAGTCTCCTTCTCTAACATACCACTTATCAATTCTACCAGGTAAAGCACTATTTATATTTTGTGGTCTATCGTCTGGTTTTAGGGTTGTTAGAAAACCTTTGGTCTGCAAAAATTGAGTCCACGGTAAAAATAAAGAAATAATAATAAAACCCAAAAGCATTAATAAAGCACTTTTAGGATTAATAATTGATTTATCTAATTGTACTAAATCAAATACAGAGTTTGTAAGTAAATTTGTATAATTAGTTTTCTTATTTGATATATTTTGCATTCTTTGGGATTAAAAATAAAAGAAGTTAAAATTTAAATTTTCTAATTAAATTTTCAAAATTATTTCTTTATTATCGATTCATTATCAATTCATTGTACAAAACTTAAAATATTATTTGTTAATTAAATTGAATAATTCTGTATTTTTGATATCATCATATCTCTTAATTTCATTACAAACTCCTTTATCAATACAAAGTATTTTGTCTGCCTGTTCTAACAAAAATTCATCATTTGTACAATAAATCATAGTCATTTTATTAAAACTCAACAAGTAATTTGCAATTATTTTTCTTTGTATTTTATCAAAATATTCACCAAAGTCATCTAATATTAATAATTTTGGTTGTTTGAGCAAACTTCTTGCTAATACTATTTTACGGATAAATGTTCTTGAAAAATTATTTCCTTCAGCTTGGATTATTGTATTCAAACCATCTTTAAGACTATCAATCTTTTCGGTCATTAACAAATTATCCATTACATTTAAAATCTCATCAACATCAATATTTTTATTTCCAAGTGTAATATTTTCTAAAATGGTTCCAAGAAAAACATTTTGTTCACTAAAATTATCACCGATATACATTCTTAGAACATCTTTGTTAAAATTTCTAAGTGATATATCATTAAATTTTATGTTACCTTCATAATTATCATAAAATCCAGAAATTAATCGAATAAAAGTTGTTTTACCAGAGCCACTTTTTCCTAAAATAGCAACCTTTTCACCAGGATTAGCATAGAGATTTATATTAGAAATTGTTTGTTTTTCTGAAGTTGGATATTTATAACTTAAGTTTATTAACTCAACTTTCAACCCACTACTATTTATATTTTGTAGTTCATCATTGCTTGTATCATCTAATTCTATATCTGTAACATAACCAACTTTTTCAACAGCTGTAAGTGTATCAAAAATGTCAGCCATACTGAGAATAAATTTCTCAACTGAGTTAATGATTGTAATTAGAATAATTTCTGCAGCAACGAATTGCCCAATGTTGATTTCACCACTAACTACCAAAAAACTACCCAAAACTAACAGCAAAACAGTCATTAATAGTTTAAATATGACATTTGACCATAATTGAACTAATATAACTTTAAAGTGTGATTGTCTCGCGTGTATATATTTTTCTAAACTAGCATTTGTGTTTGAAATTGAAAGAGTTTCTTGTGGATATAATTTAAATGTTCCCATTGTTCTGGCTATTTCTTCTAACCAATGTGCTACTTCATACTTATATGTGGACTCTTCAATACTTGTTGACAATCCAACTTTGAATGTAATTTTAAAAATTATAAATATAGTTATTATTAGTAATATACCAAAGAAAAGAAATAAATAATGGTAAAATGAAATTAAAATTAATCCAAAAAGTATCTGAAGTGAAGAAGTTGCAAAATCAATTAAAATTTTATCTACACCTTTCTGAATTGTCAATGCATCAAAAAATCTATTTATTAACTCAGGTGGATAAAATTTAGTTACTTTATCAAATCTGAACTTAGGTATTCTATTAGCAAAATCAAAAGCTGCTCTAACAAAAATGCTTTGTTGAATAAATTCTAGAATTTTAGCTTGATAAATTTGGAATATACCAGATAATAACGATCCCATTGAAATTATCAAAATTAAAATAAACCACGAAGTGCTAATTTGTTGCGTTGTGATAAGACCAATGATTGCCTGAACTCCCAAAGGAAGCGATAAAGCAATTATACCATTTAGAACTGCATAAATATAGATACTTACTATATTTTCTTTGTAAGTTTCTAAGAGATTAAATAATCTTTTAATTGTAACTTTCGAGTCAAAAGTAGCCATATATTGAATATGTTATTTGTTTGTTTGAAATGATAAAATGTATTATATTCTTAGTGATATTAAAATTGTGCCGATATTCTGTCAATATTATATTATACAAATATAAAAAGGAAATGTAAAAAAGATATACAAAAAAGAAATATAATGAAGGAAAAAATAGGCAATTAAATAATTTTAAACAACAACTAAACAAGATTATTTAAGTCGAATTTGATAATATTTTATTTTTATTAGTTTATTATTTTATAAAGTAAATTAAATTCATCAAACACAAACAAAATTATAAAATAATTACCATTTAATTGGTATAAATTTTCTGAATTTGGTTGGTTTTTGTTAATTTTTATTTGAAAGGTAGTATTCTCATAATTTATGAAATAGTTTAATTTAATACTATTGCCTAATAAATCTACAATATATATATCTTTGAGTTTGTTATTTGATATGTACTTATCATTATTATTCTCATTATTTCTAAATTCAAATACAATATTATTTTCATTATTTGTGATTAAATTTATTTTGTATTTTTCGTTATTATTAGAATTATTAAACTCACCGTCTCCAATACTTGTTAAATTTATATCAATTAAGTTTGAAAACTCAGATATACAGGTATATTTATTTTTAAACTTTGAAGAATATATGCCATTTTCAATTGGAATATATTCATTGCTATTAGAATTTTGAATCAAATTAAAATTATAATACCAATATATCTCATTTTCATCATTACCGACACCATTATTGTCAATAATTAGCTTGTTATTTTGAAAAATCATATTCGGAGAAATTGGCAAGTCAATAACTTCAAAAGTATCCAGAACATTAAAACTGCAATTTAACGCATTATAATTTGTAGCACTTATAATAAATTTTGCATTGGATAAAGAAATATATTTTATCGAATTATAATCTTTGCTAATAATCACAAAGTTTGAGTTATTGGATAATTTACCAGATTCAAAATCAAAAAATACAAATTCAACTTGCGAATTAGTATCTTTATTATATTTAGCTAAATATTCAATAGTGTCGTTTTTACATTTGTAGTTTATATTTTCGTTATTATTTTGATATAAATTTAGATTATTTTGTAATTCAAATTGAGGAGGTAAATTCACAACTTTTATCGTTAAATTAGACTCAATTTCTTCTTGTGTATTTTGGTCATATCTTTTAACATTGATTTTATTATTATCATTATTATCATCTAAATTCTTGAGCCATTTAATTAATCTTGTGCTTTTACTTGAGTCGATAATTTCATAATTACCAGTGATATTCCAAGAAAATCCGAAATTATTTCTATTAATTACAGAATATTGTACAGTTTCATTTTCACATACTTCCAAACTACCCAAAATATCATTTGAAATATAATTAGTAATTTCGATAGGATATTCATAATTATTACTGCATTTGGTCAGCGTGTCTGTAACTTCTAACTTCAATAAAGTATTACCCAATTTTTTGAATTTGACACTTATTTTTTCTTTGTTTTGAACAAAATTACTTATGAATTGATTATCCACCAACCAAACATATTTTAGTCTATTTTTAACTTCAACAGTATTATTAGTACTTAATTGGAAATTATAATCAAATTCACAATCTATACAAGGTTTTTTTACTCCGACTATTTTGCCATTTGGTAAGTCAATAATATTGAGATAAATTATTTTTAGAGTTTGACAGCCAGTAGTAGTATCTGTAACCAAAACTTGTACACTTTGTAATCCTGAAGAGAGCCACAAAACTTCACAATTATCTCTTTCATCTTTGCTACCATTTGGATTACTAGAATTTAAAAATAATCCACCTTCGGAGGCAATCCATTTGTATTTGTAAATGCTATTTTTTGTTGCTTGAAGTTTTGTTGTTTTATTTACACAAACCGAATCACTCAAAAAATCTACTTTTTGTATCGCAATTGCTGGGGGAATGTTGACTCTAACTGTAAACTCAATCGAATCAGTGCAGTAAGAAATATTATTGATAACCAATGTATATGAAAGCTTTACTTTATTTTGCCCACTGCTTTTCCAAGCCAAATTCACTATATTTGAATCAATTTTAATTCTATATAAAGCATTTTCTATATTCCATTTATAGACATAATTTTTATATATTTTCACCTCAAATTTAGAGTCATTATTTTGGCATTCGTTTTTAGTTTTGAATAAAATATCATTATTTACATTTAATTTGGGATAAATACCAAATCTATTACTCAAATTACTTGTAATGTT
>JBDNHS010000370.1:0-3687 GCA_041688685.1 Kapaibacterium sp. (SeqCode) | reverse complement strand
TGGAGAGAATTAAGAGAGCCAATTTGGGCTAGTCCCAAATTATCTGTTAATTTGGTAGGAAGTGACCTAAAAATCAGATGGGATAAGTCACAGATTGACCCAGTTGTTTCTGATGGGACACATGGATATATGATAGTCAAAACAAAAAAACAATTTGCTGACAATCCAATTCATCCAGAAGATGGTACAATTTATAAAGCCGGCGATCCGTTAGGTCCTGGAATTGTTATAGATAATGTTGTTGGGTCTAATATTTTAGAATATTTAGATAAAAGTAAGACTGACTGTGGTGAAGCATTTGTATTTAGGATGTATGCTTTTAGATATAATAATGGGAATACAGATAACTTTGTTCCAACCAGTGGAAGAGGTCGCTCTTATAATACTGCAGTGGGTAATTACTCGGAGGTTGAATTTACTAAAGATGCTCCACCTAATTTCACTATTTTTACAAGGGAAAAGACTAATAATTTTTGTAACTTAGATACCACTGTAATAATATGTGATATTCCACAAGATATAAGAAATCAATTTAAATTTATTTGGTATAAAGACAATAATATTACTAATCAAAGTAATGTTTTGGGTAGTAATGATTCATTGATAGTAAGACAGTCTGGAAGATACCGATTAGATATCGAAAGTAGTACTGGATGTATTGTCAAATCAAATGATTTTAATATATTTATTACAAAAAAACCTGTAATTGTTCTTAGAAACGATAAAGATAATTTAGTTCTTAACAGAGATACAACAATTTATTTGTGTAAAGGAAGTAATTATATTTTTAATAGTTCTGGTAATGGTGATAAAAAAGAATGGAAAAGAGATGGAATAGTAGTAAATCCAAATGTATTTACATACACAGCCACAGAAAACGGAACTTATAGAGTTATATACTCTAATCAAGGCATTTGTTTTGATTCATCTGCTGCAATCACACTTAGATTTTTGGAATATAATTTAGATTTTGATGTTTCTACTTTACAAATGATTATTCCATCTTTGGATAATTTTGTCGAAGTGCAGGTAACAATTAAAAATAATAGACCCGAATCTATTTCATTAGACAAATCAAATTTATTTATAACACCTGCTTCAAATTATGAAATAATTGATCCAGTACCTCACATTATACCAGGTAATGGACAAAAAATAATAACAATTAGATTTACTCTCAGCACAGATGGCAAACTTAATGGTCTTTTAACGATGATAGACCCTTGTAAAAATAAAGATGAAGTAGTTATCGAAGGTCAAAAAATTAAAGCCCAAACTACTTATAATTTATCGGCTGATGAAATAGTATTTAAACCTGGGTTGTATTGTGATAATAATTCTCAAGATACTACTTTCAAAATCTTTAATATTGGTAATGTTCCAATTAATCTAACTAAATTAAATTTGAACTTACCTTTTACTACTCAAAATTTAACTTTTCCAACTACTATTGCCGTTGGTGATAGTACAGAGTTTATTATTAATTTTAATAGTAATACGATAAATAAATATAATGAAAATTTAGTATTGGAGGCAAACACAATAGTTGGTCCATTTACTATAGAATTACCTTTGAGCGGTGAAGTAACAGAACCAAAGTTTGAGATTGAACCTAAATCAATTACATTCCCTACTTTATCAGATTGTGAATTATTTAGAGATACAATAATTAATATTTCTAACATTGGCATTGTACCAATTCAATTTAATAGTCAATTTGCAAATAAAAATTTAGAATTTGTGAATTTTCCTTTTGAATTACAAGCAGGTGAAGAAAGAGAAATTAGAATAAGATTAAGACCACAAAATACTGGGAATATATCTTTTTCTACTGATTTTGAAGCAAGTCCATGTGGTACAAAATTGAAAATTGATATAAATGGAAATAAATCTGGTATAAGTTATGCACTTGCTAAAGATACAGTTGATTTTGGAGTAATAGTAAATTGTGGATCTACTAATTTGAATAAAAATATTAATACACTTAATATAGATATTCCAAGTGGATTGAATGTCAAAGTTAAAGATATAATTATTAGTGGAAACTTTACGACTAATTTAACAGTAGGTCAAGATTTATTGGCTATTAATACTATTGATGTTACTTTATTAAATTTAGCTGAAGGTAATTATAGTGGAAAAGTAACTTTGATTTTGGACCCCTGTGATGCAGAATTGAGTTTTGAGATAAAAGCAAAACTATTGGACTTGAATTTTGCAGTTATTGATACAGTAAGATTTGTACCTGTATTTCAAGATCAAATAAGTTCTGATACAATTGTAGTTGAAAATACAAATGATTTTCCTGTTATCCTAAAAGAGTTAAAAGGTCTAAATACATTTTTTACTTTAAGAGCTGATATGATCTTCCCTATTATTTTAGCTCCAAATACAGTCGATACAATATTTGTTGAATACTTTAATCCAGTGCCTGGCTTTGATACATTAGATGTTAGTTTGGTTATGGAAGAGCCTTGTGATTTGAATTATAACATTACTTTAACTGCTCAATCAATTAGATTGCCTATTCCACCAGGTGGTATTTTATCAGGCATTTATGGACAGAAGACCGAATTGCCTGGAACCAAAATAAAATATACTATTAGATTAACTGGTAATAATAATTATGATATTAAACAAACAGAATTGATTAGAACAGAGTTTTATATTAGTTATAACGGATCTTTACTTATTCCAAAATCTATAGCTAAAGGAAGTGCAATTACTAACGATGTAAATGCAGAAATTACTTTCGATGAATATAATATTGGATTTACTAAAATCACATTGGATAAAACCAATTCACAATTATTAAGTAATGGCGATTGGATTGAAATTGAATTTTTGTCACTTTTGGGTAATGCCCAAACAACAAATATAACCTTAGATTCTATAATTTTCAATTCTGGGACGACCCTAACTTATATTGAAGAAGAAAAAGGAGTATATAATTTAGTTGGTGAATGTGATATTAATGGAGATAGAAAAATTGAGTTAATTACAAATTTCAAACGACTAAAATTAATTAACGGTAATTTAATAACTGATAATAATAAAAATACTATCGAATTTGAGGTTTTATCAAATGAACCAACTATTATCAATATTTATAATATATATGGTGAAATAGTTGAAGATTTGATAAATAAGGAGCTCAAAACAGGAGTTCAAAACTTAAATTTGAATCTTAATAAATACTCAAACGGAATGTATTTTATTAGAATGATTAATGGAATTAGAACTGAAACACTTAAGTTTATAATCAACAATTAAATAAGTTTTAATTGCTTGATTTAACAATTTCATAATTACTTGATTACTTAATTGAATAATTGAAGACAACACACTAATAAAATTTATAATTAAATATATAATTACGGTTTTATTAGTGTGTTTAGTTTTTACGGCTAAAACTTGCTAGTCTCATACAAATCAAATCTTGAATATTTTTGATTATATTTTGGGGAGTGTTAAAATTATTAACAAAGATAACAAAGGACAATAACTCTTTGTCTCTTGTAGAAATAAATCCGACTAATGAATTTACATTATTCATTGAGCCTGTTTTGGCATAAATATTTTTTTCAGCCAATGTATTAATAAATCTTCTTTTTAGCGTACCCTCTTCATTTGGTATTGATAGCGATTTTCTAAAAACATCTTTATTTTTTGATTTATTCAATTCAT
>JBDNHS010000369.1:0-10928 GCA_041688685.1 Kapaibacterium sp. (SeqCode) | reverse complement strand
ATTTCACTGTCAAATTATTTTCTGGATAATCCGCTGCAAATTGATGCAAATTATAGTAATAAGTAAATTGTTGATATTCTGGAGGAGTAGTGATTGCAGTTCTGTTAAAGTTTGTATGTCTAGCAAAACCTCTTAAACCAGAACGAGTATTCCATCTAAATACATCTTTAGCAGGGCCAGGTCTATTACCTCTAAAAAAGCCTTCAAATCCATCATAAATGATAGTTATAGAACTATCTCTTCTGTTTAATTGTATTTGATAATCTGCATTAACAAAGTTATCATCTCCGGGTCTTAAATCAGCTGGTACAGTAACAGGCGCTGCAAATGGATGTGCCCAAACTCTTCTTGGTTGTGCATTTGTAACATAAATTGTTAATATATCTCTTGCAACAGATCTATTGAAGTAAGCTTTTGACCAATCATCTGATCTTCTATCATTTGGATTCCATTGTGACATCATTAAGTCACCAAAGAATGGAGCTATCAAAGCTGCTTTGTGATCAAAAGTAAAGTTTTCTAATGCACCGCCTCTTGCTCTTATACCACCTAAAGTACCAGGAGTTTGAGTAGTCCAGTTAGTTGTAACACCAACGTGTGGATTAGGAGCTTGACCACCTAATACTGAATATACATAACCAAAGTCATCTCTAACATTATCAGTTAATCCATTACCAACTCTTCCTCGTAGATAACCAGCATATTGAGTTGGCCAAGAACTATTATGAAACTCAGCACTTTGCGGGTCATAAGCAGTAGTTTCACCTTGTGGAACTACTCTATTACCTTGTGCATCATAAAAATATCTTCTATTTGTTAATGCAACAAGTCCATTTGTTGAAACATAAAATGAGTCATAACGTACTCCATTAAAAAAGAATGGAGAACTCAAGTTAATAGGAATTGGTCCAGCGATCGCATCATCTGTTGAATCTGTTCCAAAAGCAACACCTGTTGCAAAGAAATCACCTTGATTCTCAATTGGTAGTGATGGATTTCTGAAGAATGACAATCCTCTATCTGGGTTCAAAGCCCAAAATGAAGGGTCTACTTGTCTTGGTCCAGATAAAATTCTAAACCACTCACCAGTTGACGCATCATCAATATCACGGAATCTTTGTGTCGGTCTCCATGGTTCACCTGCAGGGTCATTATTATCTGTGAAATAATAACCAGTTGAAACAGCAGGTGCATTGTGAGCATTGTTTAGCTCATTAAATGGTTGTGGAAAACCATTTAAAGTACCAGGCAAAAAACGACTTTTTCTTTGAACGTTATCACTTTTTTGTGAATACGAACTAGAGAAAGTTAATGCTATTGATACTATACAAAAAAGTATAAACCTTTTCATATTTACTCCTAGTTTTGTAAAAAATTTGTTAATTAGTTTGTTTATTTAAACTTATAGTTTATTTTATTTCTTTATTTGTTTTTATATTTTTAAATTAATATTTCTAAATATTATATCCAATTATCTTTTGAATCTCCAGCCCTTGTCCTCATTCTCGAATATCCAGCCACCTATTTTACCAGGCTCGTAAGTTTCAAAATCATTCCAATAGTTATAAGTATATGTATGTCTCGAACTTGTATCATTTTTATCAATTGATTCTGTTTGTTTCATAATATTATTTATTCTATTTATCCAAACAACAAAATTACTTTCACGTAAATCTATCCAACCCTCATAAGCATATTTATCAATGTGTTTTACATCTAATTTCAACTTCGTTTCGCCCCCTCTTACAGGAATTTTGACAACGTCGCCTTTAAGGTAATTATTTTCATCAATAATAATTGGTAATCCAATAGACAATATTTGAGAACGCAATTTTACATTATTTTGAATAACTTCTTTACATTTTTCAGATAGTTCTTTAGCTGTAAATTTATTTATATTACTCATTTTTTCTGTTACAAGACAAAGCAAATAAGATTCATACAATAACTTCGACAATCTTGGTGGACCTAATAATTCAAATGCAATACTATTCAAGTTATGCTCTTTTTCTAAAGATTTCAACTTTTTGACTGCCGTATTTTGTAATAATCCGCCTCTATAAGTTGGACCCAATGTAAATGCATCTAATCCTTGCATTACTTCTTTTCCAGTATTACCACCAATCGCCTCAAAAACTACATAATCAGCAATTTCTTCTGGAGTAACTATTTCCATCTGTCCAAGAGAACTTATGGCTTCAAATTCACCACGAGAGAAAATCCCATTTTCACCAGTATCTATGTAAACTGATTTCAGAGATTCATTTAAATTTTCAATATTTTCTTTGTTTTCAAAATCAAAATCCGTACCAAGACTAATAGCATTTTCAACTTTCATATCAAATAAGTTGATTGGCTTTCCACCTTTTCTAATTTCTCCGTAAGCTATTTTTTTCCAAGCGATTGTTGCCGCTGGTTTAATTTCTTTAATAATTGGTGAATTTGGTGTTCTTGCCATCAAATACATCAACATAGAATGAGCACCAGCAACCGCTGTTTTAGCCATTAGAACCCTCGAAGGTCTTTCTTCACTATGCGTATATGGAATATTCATTCCCATTCCACCTGTGCCAGTTGTACCCACTTTAATGTACATTTTGGCACCACAATCGCCAAGTCCACTTGATAATATCTGTACGTGTCTAATTAATTGGGGCACATAAGCACTTGCCATTAATTTTTCGACTAAATCATCACTCAATGTGTTATTTGCAATGTTAAATTTTACTTGATTTGTTGTTTTGAAAATATCCAAATAAGCAATACCAATAGCAGTATTTATACAATCTATAACTAAATCAGGTTTAGTTTCTGTCAATAGTGTATAAAGCGATGAATGGCTTAAAACTTCGTTATCCAAATCAGAGAATATGTCATCAATTAATTTATTTCTACTATTTTTATTTTCTATTACATCCGAAGGTGGGTTATCTTTCCACTCGTTTCTTGTGAATAAATTGCCCCATCTTGCTTCGAACATATCTGGGTTACAACTTCTGTATTCATTTCTTAAATCTTCAACTGCCTCTTTAGCTTCAACTTCCTTTAGAGATGTTACAATCAACTTTGAAGGGTTATGTTCCATTAATTTTCTACAAATTGACGAACCTACTAAGCCCCAACCACCTAATATCAAAACTTTAGAACCAGTTATTTGCATAATTACCTTACTTTTCTAAATTTATTGTGTTATTTCTAAAATTAATTTTCACAACATTTCTTATTTGTTTTTCATTTTTATAGGTTTTGTCAATACTTTTGTTAATATTTTACAATTGTGTTAAGTAAAAAACTAAGTAAAGTATTGCAACCAACAAATAATTAATATTATTTAATATTTTTTTTTTGTAATATTTAATCTATAATCTAACAAGTTATAAAAAATTATAATTTTTTGCAAATATTTATTAAAATAAATTCTTAATTTTTAACAATATTTTAACTAAATCTTAACTTATCAACATATTTTTTAAAAATATTTGGATTATTACCGATTTCTATTAATTCAAATTAATTACCTTAAATATAAATTTTAATACTGCTACTTAATAATTTGAGTTTCTGAGCTTAAGTTATTAAAATTTATAAATCACATCAATTGACAAAGAACATCTTTTATTAATATATTCTAGAAGTTACTGAAATGTTTTGGCTCTTCTAAATTGTCTTAAATTAAAATCGAATTTTTTCTACTTAATTCTTTACTTAATTCTTCAGATAACATTTTACAATTTATAAAAAACTTTTTTATTTTTTGTTCCCTCTATATAAAAGACTGTTTTTTGCCCAAAATGTAACAGGTTTTTTGAAAATAATTCAAACTATTTTTTATTTGCTTTAATATCAATGATTTACAAGGGCGTTAAAATTTGATTTTCAACCAGTCTTTTTTGTAAAATTGTGATATTCCTAAAATGGCGAAACACAGAAGACTTACACTTATCGAAATCCAGATGCCTTTTGGACCCAAATTAAAGTAAATTGAAAGTAAATATGAAAGCGGAATTTGTATCAAATAAATGAAAATTGACACAATTGACAAACTTCTCATCGTGTCGCCTGCACCACTAAAAACTCTCGTTGTTAATATTCCAACTGCGAAGAATAAGTAACTAAATGAAGTTGTCTGTAAATATAATGATGTGTTTTTGATTACTTCTTGATTATTTGTGAATAATGATGCAAAATAACCACCATAATTATAACTCACAAAACCCATAACAAGCATCAAAATTCCTAATTGTTTGACTGCGGAATTAAAATAAAGGAAAATTCTATCATACTTTTTGGCACCTATGTTCTGACCTGTTATTATCTCTATACCTATCCCAGTTGCAAATACTGGCATAAATACAAATAAATCCACACTTAAACCCAGAGTATAACTTGCCACTATATTTGCACCAAAAGTATTAGCCAATGCAAATATTATCAATCTATTCGAACTAAGCGATAAATACTGAAATGTTGATGCAATACCCTTAGAAAAAATTAATTTAATTGCATTCTTATCAAATGTAAGTCCGGAATAATTAAATTCAATTGGTGTGTAATTTTTTATTAATGCTGTTATAGATATTATGCAACCAATAAATTGTGCAATAGAAGTTGATAAACCACCACCATATAATCCCAAAGCTGGAATAAAACCCCAGCCAAAAATTAACATTGGAGTAAAAAGCGCATTCAAAAATACTGTCAGTAATAAAATCATCATCGGATAAGTTGTATTACCAATTGATCTTACCATTGCATTTATCTGAAATGTCAAAAAATTAAAAGGGAAACCAAAAATTATAGCAGACATATAAATTAGTATATTCGCTTTCAGAGAACCGCTATATCCCATAAAATCTAATAAATATGGCAAAGTAAAGTAAAAACTAATTGATATAAAAATAGAGTAAAAAAACATTATTATTATTGACATTGTTGCAATATTGTTTGCTTCTTTATTTCTACCTTCACCAATTCTCCTTGCCACTACTACGCCAGAACCAATTGCAAATCCTATCCCCAATGTAAAAATCAAAAGTAGCAACTGCTCACTTACACCAACCGCTCCTAATCCCTCATCTCCAAGTTTACTAACAAAATATTTATCCACCCAAGAATATAAAATATTAAATACAAAGCTTAATATCAATGGGGCACTAAATTGTCTGAGCGTTTTATCAATGTCTCCATTTAGTAAATCAACTGTATTTTTCATTTATTGTGCTTTTGTAAAATTAGACTTACACTGACACCTATCTAAACTATTTATTAATTTCTTTTTAATTTGCAACAATTTTTTGAGATTTTTAATCAGTTTTTAAATCAGTTTTTATTAATCAAATAAATATTATTTCATAATATTTTTATTTCTATTTGTTCTATTATAAATTGAATAAAAAATAATTTGTATTTTTGATTAATGTTAAATTCATTTTTAAAATAATTTATATTTATTTCAATTTTACATTTGGAGAATAAATTGGATATCTATCTTTTATTTCTCATTTCTGCAATAATATATTTGTCAAGAACTATCTTGTTCAAATTTGGCAATAAGTTAGAAGAAGCAAACAACTTGAATATTATCAATTATGATTTTGTTCCATTTGTTAGTATCGTTGTGCCTGCAAGAAATGAAGAAAATAACATTGCACATTGTTTGATTTCATTATCAAAATCTCAATACCCAATTGATAAATATGAAATTGTTATCGTTAATGATAGATCCAGTGACAATACTCTCGAAGTTATAAATTCATTAAAATTCCAAATTCCTAATCTAAAAATTGTAAACATAACCGATGATAGCCAAAAAGGCAACCTTAGAGGCAAGCCAGGGGCTTCTCAAGCCGGAATTGATGTTGCCGATGGAGAATTCATCCTAATGACTGACGCCGATTGTTTTGTGCCTAAAACGTGGGTCAGAAGAGTTGTAAATGAATTTCAAAACCCAAATACGCATTTAGTTTGCTCTTACACTACCGTTGATGGCAAAAATCCTTTTGAAATTGTACAATCTGTTGAATGGATTTATTCCAATACTTTAGCAAGAGGTGGAGTTGGATTAGGAAAAGTTATCGGCTGCTTTGGAAATAATTTGTCTGTTCGCAAATCCACTTTCGAAAAGTTAGGGGGTTACAGAAAAATACCATTTACTGTTACAGAAGATTTGTCCCTTATGAAAGCTATTGATGAAAGTAATTTTGATGAAAGTAATATCAACAAAAATAAAAGCAAAATTAGATACATTTGTGATACTATGGCTGTGATAGAAACATCGCCTTGCAAAACTTTTGCTGAATATATAGAACAACACAAAAGATGGGCTATGGGTGGCAGAGCTTTGGGCTGGAAAGCATTTGTTTTGGTATTTACATCATTATCTTTGTGGGCTGGGATTTTCTTATCACTAATCAATTTCAAATTTCACTTAGCAGCTTTATTAATCACTTTAAGAGTAGTTTGTGATATTTGGATTATTTTGCCCACACTCAACAAAATCAAATACACTTACCTTAAATCTTGGTTAGTACCTTCAATTATGTTTTTTATGCTCATCGAATTGATTATACCATTCACCCTCTTTTCAAATAAAATTGTATGGAAAAATCAAGTCTTCAAACGATAAACTCTATGCCTTCGACTACGCTCAGGCAACGTGGAAAATGTGCGAGTTATGAGGTAGATTTGCTGAGTAAGAATGAATATTATCCTTATGGAATGAAAATAAACGAACTTAGCTACAATAATGGTATTTTGGATTCAATAGGATTATCAGGTGGGAATCATGGTTGGCCATTTTATCCAAGTTTTGTAAAAGGAACTATAACCAACAAAAGAAAAAAGTAAAGTTATGAATATTTTCAAAAATAAATTTATAAAAATTAGTTTAATTACACTTGGCATTCTATTTATTATGATTATTTTTCTTTTCAAAAGTGGAATAGTAAGATATCTTGTAATGAATTTAGATGATTACGATTATAATCCAATATTAAAACATGAAGAATATAATGATTATAAATTACAAATACCCTATGATTTGGTTCCTTTAGACCCAAATTTTATTGGATTAAACAAAACAAATTATTATCAATTAAAAAATATCGATACAAATTTTGAATCTTATTATTATTCAGATTTAAATTTTTATAGCATTTTTAGAAATAATGAGTTTGAGTTTTTTGAATTTGATGTGGATGATTCAAATTACGTAGTTTCACTATTTGTTATTAAAGAATATAAGGAAAATGAATTACTGGAATTTAAACATGAATTAAAGAGTGTTTTCAATTTATTAAGCAAAAATTATACAAAAAAATACAATATTTATAAATATGTGAACAAATTTAACAATCACTTTTTGTTACAATGGAAAAGCAAGGATTATTTTATAGATTTAAAGTTTGTAAATTATTTAAATTATCAAAAAGAAAAAGAAACAATATATTATTCAGTTGCATTTTCTAAAAGAAAAATACCAAAATCAATTTTTTCAAATCATTATTACTACGATGAATTTGTCAAAATTGATAATGATTATCTCAAAAAATTAGGGTTAAAGTAGATAATAAATTATTTATTAAAATTAACGAACTAAGCTACAATAATGGAAGCACAAGATAAGGCTATAATGGTACTCACGAACAGGATAGAGAAATGAACACAGACGGTAACTACCTTGATTTCGGTAACTTTGGATACGATACCCGTAACTGGACTAAGTCCATACTCTACTTTCCAAAGTAATCCGATTATGTTTAGTGACCCATTGGGTGACTCTATATTCTCTAATAAATACGTCGAAATTACAAGAAATGACAACACGGATAACTTAGTTTTTCAACAAGATGGTGAAAAATTAAAAATTATATGTGGATTTTCGAAATACCTAAAAAGGATAAGGGTTATGTTAAGCCTAGAAAAGATAAACCAACAAGTAACAATGGTGAATAGTATGACAATAAGAATTAAACTTTCTCATTTTTTTTCAATTCTAATTTTACTAATTATTTTTTCAAGTTGTAACAAATACAAAATTGAGAAATTAAAAAACATATCAAAAATTGAAAAATCAAAAAAAGAATATAAAATAATTGTAAAACAATTCAATGATTCCCTTTATAAATGGAATAAAATGAAAATAAATTTTATAAACGCTTATTTTCAAGATGATTGGATAATTAGTGATATTTTTTTTAATAGTAAAAGGAATAGATTCATTATGATTATCTTAAAAGTTAATAATGATGATCATCCTTTTGACACTATTGAATTAGTTGCAGGTGAATATAAGGCAAGAAAATTACATTTTTATATGAGAGGTTTAACAAGTTTTATATATTCTAGAGCTGGATATGACCAACATAATGAAGACCGTCATTTTAAAAAATTTACAAATAAAAACGATATGAGAAAAATGAGAAATTATATTTTAGACGAACTAATAGATGGTGGAATATTTGATGGAAACAAAATAAATGATAAATGGATAAATGATTGGTATTTATACAATGAAATTCCAACCAAAAATTTCTATATAGATACTTTATAAAAATATATTTTATTTTCTCTCTTCAATTAGGCAATAAAGCATACTGGTTGCCTTCGACTACGCTCAGGCAACGTGGAAAATGTGCGTGTTATGAGGTGGATTTGTTTAGTAAGAGCGAATATTTCCCTTATGGAATGAAAATTAATGAGCTGAGTTTTGACCGAAAGAATTTACCTTTTGGTTCTGGTGCAAGATATGGCTATAATGGCACACACGAACAGGATAGAGAAATGAACGCAGACGGTAACTACCTCGATTTTGGTAACTTTGGATACGATACTCGTGTTGCAATGCGTAGAAACCAAGAGCCATTGCGAGCAAAATATCCATATTTGAGTGGTTACAGTGCTTTCGGCAGTAATCCGATTATGTTTAGTGACCCGGATGGTGCATATCCTATTAATATACATACAAAAAGCTATGCACCCTTTAAAATATTTGGATTTCCTTTTGACAGATTTTATGGTGATAGTAGAGGACACACTTTAGATAGAGGAGCTCCTTATCGCACTTTGGCTTCTATAAACTACGATACAGAAACACGACAAACGAGTGCTTTCGGAGGACTTTCTCTTTCTCATAATAAAGCAGGTACTAAATCTGCAATTTCAAGAACAAATATCTCTGATAGATCAGCAGGCAGCAATATAGATGTGCATTCATTTGGTAATAATGTAGCAGAAAAAGGCTCTTGGGATATAGACCAGTTTACTAAATTAAAAGTCACTATAGAAGGGGATATTAATAAAAACCATATTTTAAACATATCAGGCACAGTAAGTGGCGATGATTTCCCTAATCAGGAAAGTATGGTTTATGATGATAGTAAAGTCAATGGACTTTGGTTAGGTAATTATGAAACTTCAAAAGGAGATATACATATTAATGTGAACATCAGAATTAGCGTAAACAAAGACGGAATTTTTCAAGGTGTAATGCAAAAAGGAAAAGATGGAAAAGAGACACAAATTTCTATTGATGACTGGAACAAAAAATTTAAGTCAGATGATAAGAAATAGAAAATTTATCGTTGTTTTAGTTATATTTTTTTTAGTATATCTTCTTCCTGAGATTTTTTTTCAGAATTCTATGGCGTATATATCTGGAGGAGTTGTAGGAGGAACAATAGCTAAATGTTTAGAATTTTTTGATGATAACCAAAGCGATTATTTGAGTTTGGGTATATGGGTATTAATATTGATAGCCCTTGTATTTTTATTTTATCGTATACAAATTAAGCCCTTAAAGTATTTTATTATTTTACTTATTGCTTTTTTGCTTTATGTTATTGATTTTATATTCTTTATGATATTACTATTCTTTGAGATGTTACTATCCTTTGAGATGTTCCCAAATGGTTTTTCATATTATTTGGACGACGGGATTAGAATATTATTAATATTATTAAAAAGTTTATTCCTAACTAGGATTTATTACAAAGGAAATAAGCAATAAAATAAACTACACATCCACAATTCCTACCGAAACTGGCGGAGTGGCACGTGTATGGAAATGAGCAACAAGGTAGATTTCTCACTAAATATCCGGAGATACAACCATTATATTATGGTGTGGAAATTAGCTCCGATATAACAAATAATATCTTTTCTCATCAGTTAGGCAAAAAATCTTATGAACTCAAAGACCATCTGGGTAATGTGCGAGTTACATTCTCTGATGTGAAGATTAGATAAGTCCCATTTAATGGCACTTATGAGGTGGATTTGTTTAGTAAGTATTATGCTTACAATAAAATAATAATTAAATTGTTTAATACTTTATAAAATTATTAAAATGCAAATATGGAAATAGTTTATTCTGATAAGGCAGTAAAACAATTAAAACAACTTTATAAGTCCCAAAAATCTATAGCTCAACTAATTATCAATAAAATTCTGTCAATAAAAAGTGAAAATAGTGATATCAAAATACTCAAAGGTAAATTAGGTAATATTAGTAGATTAAGGGTTGGAAATTATAGAGTGTTGTTTGTCCAAGAATTAGATTTAATCAAAATATTAGAAATCAATCATAGAAAAGAGGTGTATCGTGATAACTAAACAAATAATAAAAAATGAAAATGTACCTGTAGCTATAATTTTGGACTATAATTAATATTTAGAATTAGAAAAGTTCAAAGAAGACTATAACGATTATATTTCTGGTATTGAAACTTTGCAAAAAAATAATAATTGGACAAATCAAGAAGATATGCTAAAACTTTTAGAAGTTAAAGACTAATAAATTCCTCTAAACAATTCTCTCGCTCGTTAGGTAAAAAGGCGTACGGGTTGCCTTCGACTACGCTCAGGCAACGTGGAAAATGTGCTTGTCACATTCTCTGATGTGAAGATGCCAAAATTTTTTAGCACAAGTT
>JBDNHS010000368.1:0-4752 GCA_041688685.1 Kapaibacterium sp. (SeqCode) | reverse complement strand
TCTTCATTATTATAAAAAATAATATTATCTTCATCTTTGAATAAATCTTTTTCTGATTTACTTAAATTCAACTTAAAAATCAGATTTAACTGAAGATTTATATCTTCTTCAAAGTTTTCGAGCGAATAATCACAAATCAAGTTTGCTTTGGTACTTACTTTGCTTTTTAGGTCAATTTGATTACCAAAACGGGTTAATTTACATACTAAATTGATTGGAGAACTAAACTCATCAATAATACTATAAATAGCATCACTTTTGAATGACAACTTTAATTCAGTTGTCCCTTCTTGCAAATTTTTAATTGGTATTAACAGCATTTTTTAATTTAGTACTCAGAAAAACTTACAAATATAGTCAAATTTAACTTTAAAAAAAAATATGCTACATTTAAAATAAATATAGCATATTAATTTTGACGAATACTTATTAACAACCCAAAGCAGATTTATTCTTTTTGGCACCTGCATTATCTGGATTAATCTTTAATACTTGGTTATAAGAACTACAAGCATTTGCTTTATCTTGATTACCCTGGTAACCAATTGCATTATATAACCAGCCATATTCATTATTTGGTAATACAGTTATCCATCTTTGAGATATTTTTATCAATTCTTTATAGTTTTTAGTGTCTAATTTCAATCCACATATTTTACCAAAAGCTTGTACCAAATATTGACTATTATTTTCAATGTCAGTAATACCTTTTTGAATCCCTAAATTATAAGTTTTTTCAGCTTCAGATTCTTTTTTCATCAAAATATAACAATCTCCTAATGAACTATATACAGGTACATAATTAGAATCTAACTTTATACTGTTTTCAAAATCACTCATTGCAGATAATAACAACGAACTATCTTTGGTTTCTGAACCATTATAGATATTCAATTTAGAAAGTCCTAAATAAAAATAAACTTTGGAATCCGTTGAGTCAGAACATTTAGTTTCATTTATACGTTTTTCTAAAAAGAACTGTGCATCTTTATAATTACCGATAGAAAGCATTAATTTCCCTACTACATCGGTCAAACTACAAACCCCACCATCTTCTGGGTATTTACTCAAAACTTCTTTATATAAAAATATTGCCCTAACTGTGTCTCCTGCAAAATATTTGGCTGTGGCATATCTTCTATAATCTGCAAATGAAAATGTAGTATCTTCAAAAATCTTATCGTAAGTATTTGAAGTCATCTCATAATTTTTGTCATTGTAAAAACATTGTGCCAATAATACTTGTGCTTTTACTTTAATGGTATCAATGTTTTCTGCTGCGTATTTAAGGTGAATTGATGCACTATCGCATTTTCCAATTTCAACTAAACTTTGTGCCAAAAACCATCTTCCAAGACTACCTTCTGGTCTTAATTGTGCATAAGGATATAAGATTTTTGCTGCATCTTCATATCTTTTTGACCAAAATAATATTTTACCTTGTTCAAATAATGCTTTTGCATTCTTACCATCTCTTTGAGTTACTTGATTGTATTGTTTTAGTGCAAGTCCAAAATATTCATTAGCTAAATCTGGGTCTAATGACTGATTTGCTAATCTATAATATGATTCAGCTAACTTCATCATCGCATTTTGATTTTCTGAATCAATTGATAATGCTTGTTCATAGTTATTTTTAGCTAATTCAAATACTCTTTGAGCAAAATACATATCACCCAAAGTAGTATAAATTCTTGGTTCTTTTTCATTCGTTCTTTTTGCTCTACCGATTGTAATTTCGGCATCTTTTAAGTTATTTTCTCTAATATGAGCATCGGCAAGTTCCAAATATGAGTCAACTGACTTTTTGTCCTCCTCAATTGCTTTTTCTAATATTTTTACAGCAACTTGATAATTTCCTTTTAAAGATTCAACTCTACCTACTTTTCTTAATACTTCTGGTTTGTCATCTTCCAAATCTTCTGCTTTTTTGTAATAAAAATACGCAGAATCGATTTTTTCTAATTCTAAGTAAATATCACCACATAATAAATTGAATATATAATCTTTTTTATTTTTATCATTATTCATTGCATCATTAATGAATTTAGAAGCTTGTACATATTCTACTTCGCCCAAATAATACATAATTGAGTCTTTTGGGTTAGAAAATGCACTTGTTATATTGATCAATACAAAAAGAAGAACGAATTTAAAAAACTTCATATAAAACCTTAACTATTAATAAAATTATTTACGTATTAAATTGATGCAATTTTAGAATTTTCAATTGAGTAAAATTAAACTTAATTTACTCATCAAATTTTAATTTTATTGCAGCAAAAGTTGGAACAATACCTTTATCCAAAAAGTATTTTTGAACTTTTGTTTCTTTTGCTAAAAAAGACGAAAACCAAAACGGTAAATTTTGTCTATTTTCTAATAAATAAACATATATTGGCACTTTGTATGGATAATATCCTCTCAATAAGTTAGATTGATGTACGATTTTAGGTCTAATATAAACGTTATTTGTGTCCAAGTATCCAATTTTTAATAATTTAAATCTTGGGTCATTAGATAATTGAGATAGGTATCCCATTCCTATATAATTGTCATTTTTTTGTACTTTAGATTTAATTTCTTCAATATTTTGTTCGTAATTTAATCTTCTTACATTTTTTTGATTATTGAGAGTTAAAGATTTAAAGTTCTGAAATGTAGAAGAATTATTTTCAACGACAAAAGATTCTGGATTATTATCAATACCCGAAGCTTGCGAAAATTTAGTTTTACTATTTATAAAATAATCTTCAAAATTTGACTTACTCAAAGTATCATACTTAGAGTTATTATTTACAAAAAAGACCAAAGCGTCATTTGCAATTTTCATTTTTAGATGTTTCTCAATTTTATAAGCAGTCAAAATAGAATCTTCGTCTTTTAGATAATCTCTGGCAATTATAACTGCACGTTTTTTTCCATTGAATAAATTTGCCATCACTTCTCTAGAATTAGAATAATTACTTGTTAATCTAACTTTAGGATAAAAGCTTTTGTAAAACTCCAAAGTTGTATCCATCAAAGGATTTAGCTCATTATCAATCATTATATCTAACTTACCAGAATTTATTGTTTCGACATCATCTGGATTTTTGCTTTCATATTTATTATCACAAGATATATTAATTAATATTGGAAATAATACAATTATTACTTTCATAAATAATTTTATATATAATCTCATAATTACACCTATTTTTATTTTTTTTATTTTTGTTAGATATTTTGAACATTATATTTTATTGTTTATCATCTTTATTTTCATTATCATCATCATCATCATCAGAAAATCTATACCTTTTACTTTGCATATATAATAATACCATTCTATATATACCAAATAAAGTAATGACAACACCCATTACATATCTTGCTTTACTGTCCATATTAGGAATTTCTGGATAACCGAAGATTATACCCAAACCCAAAATTACAATTAATATTCTTACTGTGTAGTTTATAATTTGTATTATATTCATAAAGTACCTTAATAATTATTTTTTAAATCAAAAGCTCATTAATTGTCCCAATCGGACTTTAAAAACTTAACATAAATTGTATAAATAAAAAAACGCTAATAACAAATCTATTTATCTCTAAACATTAGACGTTGTTATTAGCGAAAAAGTTACATTGTTTGTTATTTTAATTTTATTTAAAAAATTAAATTTTACATTATTTAAATAATATTATCTTAATTTAAAAGTAATAGGAACAGATAACCAACAATCAATAGGTTGCCCATTTTGGATTGCAGGGCTTAATTTTCCATAAGTTTTAATTGCACTCATAGCAGCTTTGTCCAACATAGAATTATCAGAATATTCAACAAATGGTTTTATAATAGTTCCATCTTTTCTAACTAAAACTCTTATAATTACTCTACCTTCGATACCAGCTCTTCTTGCAATTTCGGGATATTCCACTAACTTTTGCAGTTGTGCGATATCAAGAGCAGGTTCTTTTTCAACTGCGATAAAGTCATCTGGGTCAGGCAATTCTTCTCTTGCTTGAACTTGTACTTTACCCTCACCAAAATTAATACCAGCAGCGAATCCACCTAAGTCAACTCCACTCCCACCAGCAGCAGATGCTCTATCCATTACATCAATAGTAGCAAATTCTTGCATATCTGGTTTGATTTCGGCATCAGGAACAGCAATAGGAGTACCAGCTCTAACAGCAGGACCAGTATTAATTATCATCTCCGGAGGAGGAGGTGGAGGTAATTCTTCAGCTGTCTCTAATGGAATATCTACCAACTCAGTTCTGATTGTAGGTGCTATTTTCACAACTTTAGTTTGCCCAATAACTTCATTTAATTTATACAACAAAATTAATAAAATTAATATAGAAACGGCAATAGCAAAACCACGATAAGTATATTTCCTTATGAAATCTTTTAACTCTACAGCACCATAATCTGATGCTCCAGGCACTTTGGATAATACTACTTCACTCATTGCTTCACCTCATCAATTTTTGCTTGATCGGTTTCAAGAAAATCAGATATTGTAAATCTTCTTTGTCTTTTAATCGGATTACCTTGATTATCTAATTGTTTGCTTAATTCTTCGATTATTCCAACTTCAGCAACATTTAGGGCATCAAGAATACCAACAACTTGACCGAAACCAACATCATTGCTTGGTTTAAAAACAGTGATTAATTTGTTTTTTACTTCAAGATTTTTCTTAATTAAATAATTAACTAAATCTTTTAATTCAATTTTTTCGGCAACATCGGTAC
>JBDNHS010000044.1:0-5807 GCA_041688685.1 Kapaibacterium sp. (SeqCode) | reverse complement strand
TATAAATTCAACTTCTACTAATACTAATGGTTATGATTTTATCGGTATCAAAGATAATGTAATCAAGAATAATATTATGGATGTAAAAAAAGATTTGATTAATATCCAAAACTTAATAAAAGACAAACCAATTTTTGTAAATTATGGAGTAACAAACCAACCTAATAATAAAAATGGATATTCAGACCCATTATCACCCGAATTTCAAGCATATTATCTACGTAATATTTTTCATCTAATTAAAGAAAGAGAGTTAGTGGGTGGTTGTTTTAATACTTTTAATGATTATAGAATTGAAAACCCATTATTAATATCAAATAATGAAAATCAATTTATTGCTTATATGGGTTTGGTTGATATCAATAGAAATACAAGGCTATCATTCAAAACTTTGCAAACTTTGTATAACGAAGAAAAAGAACCATTGTTAAACGTCGGTAGTTACAGTGAGAAAGCACCTATTACTTACATTATTATTGGATTTATTGCTATTATCATATTATTGTTGTTATTTAATAAGTACAAAAGATTTAATGAATATATTAAAAGAGCAATTTTTAGACCTTATAACTTTTATGCTGACATTAGAGACCAAAGGATTATGTCACTGCCTCAAACAATCATTTTGGGAATAGTTTTATCACTATCTGTTGGTACATTTTTATCATCATTGTTGTATTTTTATAAAAACAGCGAAATTGCCCAATATATTCTAATGATTTTAATTCCCGTAAAGTCAATTCAATCAATATTATTTAATGTCATTTGGATGCCTGAATTATTGATGTTTATTTTTACTGTGCTTTTTTTCTTATTAATGTTAATTACTTCGAGCATAATGAGATTTATCTCTATATTTATCAAAAAACGAGTATTTTTTATTGATACAATTACAATGTCAATATGGTCTGGATTGCCATTTTTAGTAATTTTGCCATTTTCAATTGTTTTAGTCAAAATTTTAGTCAATTATCCAAATTCTATTTGGTTGTTTTCTTTACTTTTGGTCTTTTTGTCAGTATGGGTATTTATGAGAATATTGAAATCTGTTTCAGTAGTTTTTGACAAAAATAGTACAATTGTCAATATAATTGGATTGGCTACTGTAATCTTCTTTTTGGGTATTCCAATATTTATTTACCAAAATAAATATCAATTTATAGATTATATCAATTACTTATTCACAGTAATTATTGGAATATAATCAAGCTAATTTTTTAAAAATTAAATAATGTTTTGAATTAATTCTTCAAATAAAACAAAAACAATATGTCGAATATATTTGAGAAAAGTAAATATAAATCATTAAAAACATCATCGTTTAGTGATATAAAATTAATAAAAAAAGGCAAAGTAAGAGAAGTTTATGATTTAGATGAAAATTACTTAATTATTGCAAGTGATAGAATTTCTGCTTTTGACGTTATTATGGAAGAGGTTGTTCCAACAAAAGGAGTGATACTTAATTTAATATCTAAATTTTGGTTCGAACTTACAAATAAGATTATTGATAACCATTTAATTACAACTAATATAGAAGATTACCCATCAATTTGTCATCAATATAAAGATGAATTAGAGGGCAGATCGATGTTGATTAAAAGAACAAAACCATTGCCAATTGAATTTGTTGTAAGAGGGTATCTGGCTGGGTCTGGTTGGAAAGAATATAAAACTACTGGTGAAATTTGTGGAATAAAACTACCATCTGGCCTAAAAGAATATGATAAATTAGAAAGTCCAATATTTACTCCAGCATCTAAAAATGATATTGGACACGATGAAAATATATCTTACGAAAAATATATCGAAATACTTGGTCAAGAAATGTGTGATAAATTAAAAGATATCAGCTTGGAGATATACAATTTGGGATATCAAAAAATGATACAAAAAGGCATAATCTTAGTTGATACTAAATTTGAATTTGGATTAAATTCATATGGTAAAGTTATATTAATTGATGAAGTTTTAACTCCAGACTCGTCGAGATATTGGCTTTTAGAGGATTACAAACCGGGTGTTGCTCAGATAAATTTTGATAAGCAAATTTTACGTGATTATTTAGAAACATTAGATTGGAACAAGCAATACCCTCCACCAACTTTGCCCAATGATATTATAAATAAAACATTAGAAAAATACATTCAAGCTTATAATTTAATTTTAGGTAATTAAAAATTCCTATTAACTCAATAACAACAATAAATAAAAATAGGTTTAATGTCTATTTTCAATAATTTAAATCTTTCAAAATTTAGTAATAATAAATTTTCCAAATCAAATAATTTATATGATAAAGGTATATTTGTTGGTATTGACTGGATTACATTTATTATTACATTGATTTTGGTAGCAATTGGGTTGTCTTCAATCTACAGTTCATCTCCTGAAACACTAAAGCAATCATTATTAATCAAACAACTATTATCTGTTTTAATAGGGACGATTTTACTAATAATAACGATTTATCTACCCAAAAATTTCCTAAAAACTGCATCTATTTTTCTCTTCATTGCTTCAAGATTACTATTGATTGGTGTATTGGTATTCGGTGCTTCTATCAAAGGAACTAAGGGCTGGATAAGATTAGGTGGCTTTAGTTTGCAGCCCTCTGAGATTGCAAAACTCACTACTTTATTATTAATTGCGAGATATTTATCTCAAAGAGGTACTGATATCAGAACTATTCGTAATTCTTTTATCACATTAATGATTACTATTTTGCCAGTAAGTTTAATATTCCTCCAACCAGATATTGGTTCTGCAACTGTTATTTTATCGATGTTATTGGGTATTTTATTTTGGACTGGCTTCGAAATTCTCATTATTTACTTAATAATTGCGAGTCCGTTTGTTATTATTTTGTCGTTGGCAAGTTATTCTTATATGATAATTAGCACTGTTTTATTTTCATTATTTTCCTTTGTTTTCAAAAAAAGATTGATATTTACTTTATTTATTGTTGGTGTTTTTGTGATTTTGGGCTTTATGAGTCCGATAATTTATGAAAACTTAATGCCACATCAACAAAATAGAATTCAAAGTTTCATAAACCCAGGACTTGATCCGAGAGGTAGTGGTTATAATGTTTGGCAATCAATTTTGGCTGTTGGCTCTGGTGGAGTTGCTGGCAAAGGATATATGAAAGGCACTCTCACTCAACTGAAATATATACCTGAACAATGGACTGATTTCATTTTTTCGGTAACAGCAGAGGAATTTGGTTTCATTGGTGCTGTAATAGTGGTTTCTTTACAAATCTATTTAATAATAAGAATATTCAATGTTGCCTACAATATTGATGATAAATTTTATAGTATTGTTTGTTTTGGTATTGCTACGATATTTTTGTACCATTGTTTGATTAATATTGGAATGGTAATAGGATTATCACCAGTTATGGGTATTCCTTTGCCTTTTATGAGTTATGGAGGTAGTGCTATTATAATTAACTTAATAATGATTGGACTTGTTTTAAATGCACAAAGGTATATAATCGTCAATAGAAAATCTTAAGAATTAATTTTCATTAGAATATGAATTCAAACCAGTATAAATAACGAAAATCAACATAGAATAAAGATAAATTCTAATACATTTAAAATGAGCAAAAAAAAAATATTCCAACTAAGAAATAAAGTAAACATTAACATTGCTGTTTCCATTGGTGATGCAAATGGCATTGGCTTAGAAATATTTTTTAAAAGCTTACTAAATCATCCAATTTACAAAAATACTAATTTAGAAAAGTATTCTATTACATATAAATTATTTGCAACTGATTCTATTATTTTAGAATATTTAGAAAAGTCTAAGTTTTTTGAATTTTACAAGAATGAAGACTCATCATTAGAACCTATACTTGATTTACTTTCAAATGATTTGAAATTCAATTATAAAAATTTAAAAAAATTAATTAATTTAGATGTTATTGATATCTATAATACACTAAATGAAAATATAATAACAGAAAATCCCAATTTTAAATTTGATAATATTGAATTTGGTAAAGTATCTAAATCATCCGGAGAAATTGCTCATAAATCTTTTGTGGAAGCAACTAATTCTGTAATTAATGGAACAAATAATATATTATTAACATTACCAATTTCAAAAGAATCAGTTTATTTGTCCGGTTGGGAGTTCCCTGGTCATACAGAGTATATTGCACATTTAGAAAATATATCAAAGAAAAATACTTTAAATGAAATTCAGAGTAACTCCATCATAAATCCATTAATGATAATTAGTACCAAATTTGGTAAAGTAGCATTAGTAACGGTTCATATTCCTATTTCTGAAGTCTCTGAAAAAATAACACAAAAGCTAATATTAGATAAATTTGAAGCATTTTATAATTCATTAAAAAATGATTATAATATTACAAATCCCAAAATAGCAATTTTAGGATTAAACCCACACTCTGGGGAGAATGGAAATATTGGAAATGAAGAAAAAAATATTATAACTCCATTAATTCAATCTATAAAATCAATGGCAGATTATAGAGAATCAATAGATTATAATGAGCCTTTCCCGGCAGATGGATTTTTTGCACACAAACTTTATCTCAAATATGACGGCGTTTTGGCAATGTATCACGACCAAGGATTAATTCCTTTCAAAATGCTTGGCGATGGCGGTGGAGTTAATTTCACAGCAAACCAAAGTATAATAAGGACATCACCAGACCATGGTACTGCTTTTGGAATTGCAGGGCAGAATATTGCAAATCCTCAATCAACAATTGACTCAATAATCGAAGGAATTGAAATTTACTTAAACAGAAAAAATAATTTAATTAATAAGTAAAATAAAGATTTTCAAAACTTGATATTCAAATATAAATTTACGTAAAAAAAATAAAAAAAATTAGATAAAACTATGAGTTGGGATAATATATTAGGGCAAGAAAGAATAAAATTGATATTATCTAATGCTATCAAAAATAATAGAATTAGTAGTTCATATTTATTCACTGGAATTGAAGGAATAGGGAAGGATTACATTGCAATTGAATTTGCAAAAATTGTGAATTGTGAAAATAAATTCAACAAAAATGACATTATATATTCTTGCGATAAATGTAAATCTTGTGTTACTTTTGATAATCTTTCAAATGAAAATCTTATTCTGATTTACTCTTTACCAACTGTCAAATCAAGCTCGAAATCTGATGACCCAATTCAAAATTTAGACGAAAAGCAATTATTAGAACTTAAATCCCAACTAAATCTAAAAATTGAAAATAAATATCATAAAATAACTCTATTGGGTGCAAATAATATAAAAGTAAATTCGGTTAGAGATTTGAAAAAAAAATTATCTTTTGCCTCTGCAAATGCTGGTAGAAAATTCATTATTATTCTGAATGCTGAAGAAATGACTTCTGAGGCATCAAATGCTTTCCTAAAAACATTAGAAGAACCTAACGACAATATCACAATTATACTTGTTACATCAACTCCTGAAGTGATTCTACAGACAATTAAAAGCCGTTGCCAAGAGATAATTTTCGCACCAATTGAAAATTCATTAATCATCAGTAATTTGATTGATAAATTTAATAAAAGTAGTGAAGAAGCAAATTTAATTGCAAACTTTGCACAAGGTTCTTTATCAAAATGTTTAGATTTCATAGATGAAGATATTCAAAATCTTAGGACTGAAATTGTTACATTATTGAGAACAACTGTCAAAAGAAAATATAAAATTGAATTAATGTCACAAATTGAAAGTTTGACTGCTGCAAAAGACAAAAATAAATTAGAAATTGCTCTAAAATTATTAATTATCTGGCTTAG
>JBDNHS010000367.1:0-2267 GCA_041688685.1 Kapaibacterium sp. (SeqCode) | reverse complement strand
TTATGTAAACTCAAAAGGAAACGATAAAACCCTTTCTAAAGATTTAGCTTCAATTAAAAAAAGAATTGCATGTGAATATAAATATTCAGACGTTAGTGGTGATATTTTAAATAGTTTAAATAGTATATTGATTTTTAATGAAAACATTAAAAATTCACAACCAATTTATGATTCTATTAATGAAATAAATAAACAATGGCGTAATTCAGTTTTTTTGTTTACAGATGGGTATTTAGAGTTTAATAAAATGAAAGTATCAAAATTTTCTACAAATGGGAAAATTGAAAAAATCCGTAATTATTGCATTGTAAATAAAGTTGCACCATTTGATGCAATTAAGAAGAATAATGATTTTAAATTGCCATATTTAAATAATCTCGCTTTTAAAAATTCACGATTATTTGTGTTAGAGACTTTTGACAGAAGTATTGATCATTCAACTGGTGTTTCTAATGAAGTAATTAGTGATGAAGTTATCTTAAAAGCTTTGTGGACTAATTGGGCAGATGAATGTGGTTTTTTAAATTTCGAATATTTTTCATTTATCAAAACAAAAAACGATATACTGCCAAGAATAATTAATTTGTTTAGAAATTGATCAGCCTTTTTAATTATTGATTATACAAATCCAAAATCTGATTGGACTGTATGGTTTATGATGAGTGATTTTTTGCGATAATAATTAAAGATTTTGTGAATAACGAAATAAAAAGAATTTAATAACTTTTGGATAAATACTTCCTTAATTTTTTTATTACGAGGGTTGTGGGGTTCAAATCTTATATGTAAATTAATAATTTAATATGCCAAGCGTAGACAGACTTTGTCGGATACCAATTTATAGCTTATTATTGAATCCTAAATCTTATTTACCAGAAAATAACATTTTGGTTTCTTATTTAGAATTATTAAATAAATTGCCTAACCACGATAATAAAAACCATAAACAAGTTTTACAAAATAAAGAAGTTGATTATCATAAAATTTATTACTCCTCAATTTTACTAATAGAAACGAAAGTCTTTTGTAATAGTATTTTAAGATTCAGTGGTTTATATAATGACAGTTTTGATTCATTAATGATCAATAATGACTTGAATTTATTATTTCAAGTATTGATTGAAAATCAGTTAATATTTTTTAAAACATTAATTATTTATGATATTAAAAAATTTAAATTAGAAACTGGCAGAGTAATTAGTCAAATTAATTGTGCTAGTGATATTTCTAAGATCCTATCAGTTTTACGAGGCTATCATTTGATTGATAGAATTGTTAATAATTCAATAGGTGAAATTGCTCAATTGTACTAGATGTTAATAAAAACATGTTTGATTTACATAAGCTTATTCTTTATGAATATATATTCCTATTTGTTACAGTCTCATGAACTTTATTTGTCTGTATTTAAGATATTAAAATTTACATTTTAAGATGAATTCTTCAAATTTCATTTGTTATATTTATTTAAATATATTTAACGTACTTTAGTCAAGTATTAATTAATACTTATATGTTTTTGTAAAAATTGAAAGAATTTGAGGAATTAAAGAGGCTTGTAAAGCAACAGTTTTGGCTTTTTTGTAAGATAGTCTGCTCTTCAAAGCAAGTTTGAATCTAACTAAAAGCATATTTGGTGCATACATTTGAAAAAGCTATACAAACTTTATAATGTACTCAAAATTGATTTCTATACTCATAATTAGCAGATAATCGTTTAAAAGTATTAAAATATAAGTATTCATTCGAAGTTTTAGAAATGGATTTAAACTAAGTAGAAAATAAGTGAACAATATCACGTCATACCACGCCAAATACTTTGCTTATGAACTAACCAAACGCTATTCTTCAAATAGCTTGCAAAAGTTCACCGCTTCGCTTGCTGATGCACAAGTGGACTTAAACCCCCATCAGGTAGATGCTGCTTTGTTTGCTTTTCATTCTCCACTTTCAAAAGGTGCATTGTTAGCTGATGAAGTTGGATTAGGTAAAACCATTGAAGCAGGTATTGTTATTTCACAAAAATGGGCAGAACGCAAACGTAAAATTTTAATCATAGCACCTGCAAACTTGCGTAAGCAATGGAACCAGGAAATTGCAGATAAATTCTTTTTGCCATCTGTAATATTAGAAGCAAAGTCATTTAATCAAGAAATTGCCAAAGCCAATTTCAACCCATTCAATCAAACCGACAACATTGTTATTTGCTCCTACCAGTTCATTAAGAGTAAAGCCATTTATGTAACCAAAGTAGATTGGGACTTAGT
>JBDNHS010000366.1:0-3149 GCA_041688685.1 Kapaibacterium sp. (SeqCode) | reverse complement strand
TTGAGTGCAATGTTGTGGTAGAAAAAAGCGAAAAATAGTGTAATTTGGTGCAGTGTTGTGGGTGAAAAATGCGAAAAATGGTGTAATTGAGTGCAAAATTTGGAGAGTACCTCACCCTTAATCCCGGAAATTTTAAGATTTGGCAGGAAATTTAAGAAAAAAAAAGTGAGAAAATAGTGTAATTGAGTGCAATGTTGGGAGAGAAAAGATAAGATGTATTTAAAATAATAGCAGCAAGTAATTGCTTACTTGCTGCTATATAAATATAAATCTTATGATATTTTAAAAAAGGGGTTATTCTATCCGTTTAGAGTTTGGAGTATCATTGTTAGGAATAGTTTTCACCCCAATTTAATATATATATTATTTTTGTTCTAACATTATTTGATTACATTTATAGTTTTAGTAACTGAACCATTTGGAGTATAAATTTGAACATAATATACACCACTTGTTACATTACTAAAATCTAAATCAAATGAATAATAACCTTCGTTTTGTATAAATCCTTCTGCAATAGTATCAACTAATATTCCCAAAGAATTATACAATCTAACTGTAACTTCTGCAGTTGAATTAAGATTATAAACAACTTGTGCTACCTCAGTTGTAGGGTTAGGAGAAATTTTGACACCTATTTCAAAAGAACTAAAGTTACTTCTATTATCATCTTCAACAGACGTAATTGGTTGTGCTTTGTATTCTTTGTTAATTGGGTCATACTCAGCCCAAGGCAAATCCCATCTTTGAACTAATACATTTGAGAAAGCACCTCTATAAGTTACTTTATCAAAATATGCATCTGATAAGTTTACTGTACCTACGTTTTCAAATTTAGCTGAATTCAAGAAATTTGCATCGTTTTTAGGTAATGGATTAAATCCTAAACCTACTGTAAAAGGAGCATTTAATTTAGCATTATTTCCACTACTTACATCAAATGTATTTTCAAATGTTGGGTTTGCAGTCCAAGTATCTTGAATTTGAGGATTTGAACCTACAACTAATGCAACACTTTTTACACCAAACCAGCTATTATTTCTAATTGCAGTTGAATCTGCATTTGCAGCATTTTGAGATTGAGAACTTAATATTTCCATACCTCTTGGCCAGCCCAAGAATAATGTATTGACGATTGATGTTCTTGAATTTCGTCTAATTTGAGCACCTGCACCAAATCTATTGTGGTAATTTGTTGCGCCACTTCCCGTTGATGATGGTGTCCAACTTGTATCTGCCAATGGACCGATTGCTGTTATGTTTGAGAATATTGATTTTGTTAATGGTAGATTATAACTACTACTTGCATCATTATCTGACTCAAAAGCTTGAGATGTAGATGCATCTGCTCTGTCTTTAAATCTTTGTACTAAACCGAATTGTACTTTACCGCTATATCCATTATCTGTATCGAAATCATCATCTAATGAACCTACAGCGATTAAATGTTTTGCATTTACTGTTCCACCGAACCATTCGTAAGCATCATCGTTACCATAAGATACTTGAATATGGTCTAAAACTGTTTTACGACCAACACCACCCATAGTTAATGAATTTAACTCTTGATTTGGTGCTGCAGCTATACCAGCGAATTCAATTCTTACATATTCTAAAACGCCACTACTATCGTCATCATTTGGAGTAGATTTACCTCCGAACCAGCCTCTTGTTCTTGTATTTGCATCGTCGGCAATACCACCTTCCAAAGCTGCTTCGCCACCTGGGTGATTAGTAGATGCATTACCACAAATTAATAATCCACCCCAATCACCACCACGTCTTTGACCAACTGGTGCAGAAGATGTGAATATAATTGGTAATAGTGATGTTCCTTTTGCATTTATTTTTCCGCCTCTGTTTACACAGATTGCTGAATTTTCACCTACTGTATCACCTACGATTATTGTTCCTGGGTCTATTGATAAAACTCCACCATTATCAACAAATACATATCCATTTACTGAATATATTTTTTTGTTTGATAACTGAACTCTACCTTTAATTGTTGTACTTAATACTGAGTCAGCTTGAACTGGCACTGGTTGTTCGATATATAATGGGTTATCATTTCTATCAGTTATACTTTCGTTAAAAGTACCATCAGCATTCAATAATACCATACGAACATAGCCAGAAGCTGTAGCTGTTGCTGGTACTCTAAATCCACCTGCAAATACACCTCTTCTATTTGCACTATCTAATATGTTTGTGGCACCAGCTAAGTTAGTCCAAGGACCATCAGTCGAAGTACCAAATTGGAAAGTAAATCTTTTTCTAAATGTTAAAGTTGTATCCCATCTTAATTCAATTGAAGTACCTGGTCTAAATATTTCTCCACCAGCTGGTGAGAATAAAGTAACTTTAGTTAATTCTGTAGGAATATCATTTGCAATAGTAAATGGATTATCACTTCTATCAGAAATAAGTTGATTTAATGAACCATCTTCATTAACTAATACCATTCTAATATAAGCATTAGTTGTAATAATATTTGGAACAACGAATCCTTCTTTTAATTCACCTCTATTTACACCGTTATCTAATATATTTGTAGCAGCAACTAAATTATCCCAAGGACCAGTTTGACTGTTTCCAAATTGGAATGTGAACTTTTTGTTCAAAGTAAGTGTAGTATCCCATTTAAGGTCAACTTTGACACCAGGTTTGAAATTTTCTCCGCCATTTGGAGATAATAATTTTACTTTTGATAGTTGAGGTTCTTCATAAGCACGATATTCTTTATTAATTGGATCGTACTCAGCCCAAGGCAAATCCCATCTTTGAGCGATAACATTTGAGAAAGCGCCTCTATAAGAAACTTTTTCAAAATATGAATCTGCTAAATTCACAGCACCTACGTTTTCAAATTTAGCTGAATTTAAATAATCTGCATTGTTCGCTGGAACTGGATTAAAATCATTACCTACAACAAATGGGTTCAATATTCTAGCGTTAGTTGCTATACTTTTATCAAAATCATTAGCAAAAGCAGGATTATCTAACCATGTATCTTGAATTTGTGCACCGGAACCAACTACTAAATTAGCACCTTTTACACCAAACCAACTATTATTTCTTACTGCAATTGAGTCTCTATTTGCAGCATTTTGAGATTGAGAACTTAATATTTCCATACCTCTTGGCCA
>JBDNHS010000043.1:0-3193 GCA_041688685.1 Kapaibacterium sp. (SeqCode) | reverse complement strand
TGATTTTCCTCAGACTTTTGGAAACTTAATATCAGTAGACGGCATACAAAACAAAGCAATGTTAGTTAGATTTGAAAATAAATCATTGCTGTATGATAATTTACTAACGCTAGACACAAGTAATCCACAAGCTGCTTATATAGGTAATTCAAACATGTTTAAAAATTCTCCTCCAATTGATTTTGCAGAAACAGATCTTGGTTACATAGTCAGTCAAAATAAATTCTTTTTAAAGATCCCTCAAGGTCAAATTACAGTAGATGCAAAAAGAGGACAAGTATTTTTATTAAAAGGAACACAATTAGAAGAACTGTCTTCTATTAATTCAGGAATGAATAAGTTTTTTACAGACCATCTGTCTTTTAAAATATTAAAGTATTTCCCTTCAGTAGATGTAGACAATCATTTTAATGGCCTTGGTATTCATGGTGTGTATGATAGCAAGTTTGACAGAGTTATTATCACTAAGCTTGATTATATTCCATTAAGATCAGATGTTAATTATGATAAAATATTAAATCAATATTACATAGAAACAATAGTTGGAGGAAGTGTAATAAAAACAGAAGTGTTTTTATCAGATGCTAATTATTTTTGCAACAAATCCTGGACCCTGTCTTATCATCTTAATACTAAGTCATGGGTGTCTTACCACAGTTATCTTCCTAACTTTTACATAGGAGAAAACAATTTCTTTTATTCAGGCAAAAACATTGGTACAGCAGAAGCATGGAAACATTTAACTAACATACAATTATATAATTCTTTCTATGGCCAGACAGAGCCTTACATTATAGAGTATCCTTTATCTTATCAATATCAAGATGAAATAGTTCAAAATATAAAAGATTATACAAAGGCTTATAAATATAATATGCCTTCTAGTGCTTTTGAATACAACACTAAAATAGAAACTAACAACAGATACTTTAACAAAGCAATACTGTATAACGGACAACAATCTTCTGGACTGCTTGAATTAGTAGCAAAGCCTTTAAATAACATGAATGCTTACATGCAGTATCCAATATTTAATGCAAACTCTAAAACAATTTTATATACTAAAAGCGATAACTTTTATCAGTACAATACATTCTGGGCATTACAAGTGTCTTCTCAAGAACCTTTGTTTAGTACTCCTTGCACTTCTTTATCTGATGACAAAGTAATTAACATAAGCAATATGGATTATGTTAATAGATCTTTTAAAAAATCACCATTAAGAGCAAAAGAGTTAAAAATAAGACATATCTTAGACAACAGTTCCGACGTTCATTTAGTTAGCCAATTTTTAACCACCACTTCTCAAATAAGTTATTTATAATGCAGAAAAAAACAACCCAAGAAAATAAAAATACAGCCAGAACTTCTGGGTGGTTGGATACTTTTGAAGCAGGAGGAGTGTTAAAAAAACAAAAAGATAACTTTGGGAAAGCTCCTAATGCTAACGAAGGGTATTCAACTGCTGGGCCAGGATATATAGGACAAGGCACAACTGGAAAAGGATTTAATTATAATGGAGCATGGGGGGGTACAATGCAAACAGGAGGTAGTATTCCTGGAGCAACAGGATTTACTTATGCAAGATCTGCTGCCCCTTTAAATAACAATCAAAATAAAAAAAAAATACCTAAAGCTCAGACAGGCAGAAAAGAAGAACTTAGAGAAACACAAATAGACAACACAGCAACAAAAAACAATATTAGAAAAAACATACTACAAGCAAGACCTAAAGCAGAAACGGATAAAGAAATAGCAGCAAGAAGAAAACAAGAAAGAACACTATCATCTAGCAATGCATTAAACCAATTTGGTTTATCAGCACTAACCCCTAGCAATTATACTAGGCAAAATATGGCAGATGCTTCTATAGGACTTGAGTCTCAATTTAGAATTAGTGACACTCCTAATTTTTTTGATGATTATGTAAATGCTGCAAGTATGATTGGAGGAATGGCAAGTAGTTTAGGACAAGCTCCATTACAAGCTGAGCAATCTAATTCTATTGTGCCTTATTTAACTGCTATAGGAGTTCCTTTAGTAACAGGAGCTATTTTAGGAATAGGAGCTCCTAGTGCCAAACAATTTATAAATAATTTAGTGAATCCTTTAGCAGGTACAGGAGAATTAATTAACAATGTAGGAAATAAATATTTATCAAATGCTCATAAACTAAACCCTTTTGCTTTTAAACCTAATCCAGAAGCTTATTATAGAATGCTAGGTAAAGAAGGATATAAAGATGCTATAGAAAGCGGAGTAATAAGGGCCAACACCAAAGTTCCTGACGGGGTAACTTTTGAAGCCCCTTATTTTTCCACCAAACGCCCCTTAGATGGGAGAGAGTACGGGAAAATGGAGAATATCGCAAAATATGAGGGGCCTTATATGACAGAAGTAACTGACCATAATTTAATGGCACCCCCTGCGTATGCCCATTATTCACCAGAAGATGTAAAATATCTGGTATCAAAAGAGTCTTCTATTCCCATTAAAGATGGAAAATTCTATAAACAAGATTGGTTACAAGGATATAAACAAATAAATGTCCCTAAGGGATTAAATAAAGAAGAGTTAATAGACTTATACAGAATACAAGAAAAAGGAGCTAAAACTTTTGCACAATTAGCACAAGAAGGGAAAATACCAAAATTTTTTAATACTCCTGAAGTATTAGCAAGAAAAGCTAATGAAGAAAAATATTTTGGACAGTGGTTTACAAAAGACAAAGCAGATTTAGATTTTTATAAAGGAGACAGGGAGTTTACTAGTCCTGAAATAATAAATTTAAAAGTACCAAAGTCTAAATTAGAACAATACCAACAGTATGATAAAACTTTAAGTAGAGCTCCTGATAGAGAATTTGTTATTCCACACGGAGAACAAGATTTATATAAACAAATAGATGTTCCTAAAAATAATAATGTTATAAATTTAAATTTGTTTGGGATTGGTAAAGCAAACCCACCTAAAAATGTAATAAAAACAGCATCTTCACAGGACAAATTTTTAAACGCGCAACAAGATTTAGCAAGAGCAAATGAAGAGGCATTGATTTTTTCTAACTCACCTTACAATAAAAATAAATTAAAAGAGTTTAGACCTAATGAAAATTTTAATGTCTCAAACCAACAAGCAAGATTTGTAGACTACCCTGAAGTAAATAATTTATACCAGTCATTTAGAAACGATG
>JBDNHS010000365.1:0-2906 GCA_041688685.1 Kapaibacterium sp. (SeqCode) | reverse complement strand
TTTTCAATTGTTCAACAAAAGTCCCAGATTTGATTTCATAATCTCCACCACCAAAAGGACTTGAAGAATTTTTGCCGCTTGAAATTGCACCAACTGAATTTATAATTGCAATCTGTTTATCATCTTTTGCAATTTTAACATTTTTAGTTTTGATATCTCCAATATTTTCACTATTTATATACTTTGCTACAGTTACAAGATTTAATTTATCTTCATCATCTTTATTTTCTTTTTTAGACTTAGATTTTTTATCCTCTTTATCAGACTTATTATCGGACTTATTTTCAGATATATTTTCAGATTTGATACCTGTTTTATTTCCTGATGCAACTTCTTTCAAAATTTCTTTAAAATTATTTTCAGAAATAATTTCATCAATTAATCCATTCGCTTTAATTGAATCAGCAGTATATACTCCATTTGCTAAAATTGCATAAACTTTGTCAGTAGAAAGATTTCTATTTTTAGCTATCATTTCAACAAAAGTTTTATATCTCTGACCAATCAAAACCTCTAATTGGTATCTTGCAGAGTCGCTAAATTTGGTTTTATTATAAGAGTCACCAGCAGATTTAAAGTCTTCAAATCCTTGTACGTGAAAATTTACTCCAATTTTTTTGTAAAGTCCTTTCATAAATAACGCACTTGTACCAAATCCGTTTAATTCAATCAAACCTTCTGTTGGCATAAATATCTTATCCGCACTTACTATATTCATATAATCAGCTTCGTTACCTGTTTCTATAAATGCATAAACAAATTTACCAGAAGTTTTGAAATCCTCAATTGCTTCAATCAATTCAATAGACTTTGCAAATCCAATACTTCCTTTAGGTGAAATATAAATACCTTTAATATTATCATCAATTTTAGCTAATTCAATTGCTCTTAAATACTCAATAAACGAAGCAGAATTATTGACTTCTCCAGAAAATGCAGCAAATGGATTATCATCACTTGCATATTCCTGTACACCACCTGCGAAATTCAAATATAAAACAGAGTTTTTGCTCACTTTTACTGGTTTTGATTCAAAATCAAAGCCTGAAAATAAAGAACCAATAATTAACGCAATTACCACAAAGAAGCCAACAAATACTGATAATACTATTAATAATGGTATCCACCATCTTCTTTTTTTAGGTTGTTGGAAATTAGGTGGAAATGGAGGAAAATTTTGATTAAATTGGTTGTTAGCATTGTTAGAGTAAGGTGGAAATGGAGGTTGGTTCCCACTGTTGTTTGAATTGTTGTGGTTAGAAAATTCTGACATGTTGTTCCTTACAAAATTTAAGATTTATTTTTAATTAGTTTAAAATTTAATAGTAAAATTACGTAATTTTATTTGCTAAGTTACATAATTATAATAAATAATCAATTATTTTAATCTAAAACCAAACATAGACCTAAAATAACCTACAAAATAATTGCCTAATTCAGATACTAATACTCCAAAAAGTAATATTGTGGCTCCGAATATTTCCCTTTCATTCAAAAATTCCTTAATAAATATCATAGCAAAAATAGAAGCAAATACTGGCTCCAAACTAAAAATCAAAGCAGCTCTGACTGGCGTTGTATGTTTTTGATAAGTTGTATGAATTAAAGTCAAAATAAAAGATGCGATTACACCATTAAATAATAGAGATATGAGTAATTTCGTATTGAAATCAAATCGCAATGAACCAATATCAAAAATCAAAAAGCCAATTAATATTACAGGTATTGCAGACACAAATTGAAAAGCTACAACCTGGATTGTTTCTTCAAATGTATTGTGATTTTTAGTAAATATATCCATATAAGTTATATACAAACCCCAACAAAAAGTAGAAAGTAGAGTTAAAATATCTCCGATATTTATATTGTTAAAGTCTGGTTTAGTAAAAATGAATAATCCAATAAATGAAATTAGAACCCCAATCAAAGCCCATTTTGAAGGGAGTTTTTTCTTGATTAATATAAATATAAATGGAGTTACAACTACAGTCAATCCAGTAATAAAAGCCGTTTTGGAGACAGTTGTATATAATAAAGCGTTTGTTTGGAGAATAAATCCAGTAGCAAAAAACACACCTAATATACTTGAATGTTTAATGGTAGTTTTATTCGCTTTGAGTACTTTTTTGCCAAAAAACAAAAAACTCAAAAATAAAGCAAGTGTAAATCTTAACAATATATACAAGAATGGAGAACAATATTCCAAACCGATTTGGGTAAACATAAATGTTGCTCCCCAAATTACAGTCATTAATAATAACATAATTTCTGGTTTATAATTTTTCATCAATTTACTTGTTATTATTATTATTATTTAATTTAAATTCTTGTGCATAAAGTGGGACAAAAGTTGAAGGATCTTCAAATTCTCCATTTTTAATTTTTTTCAAAGTTGGGTGTAATAAATTTTCGACATTCAATTCAACAAAATAATACAGGCTCTTATTTTTTAAATAATCAATCAATTCAATCGAATTTGTAATATTAAAATTATTAAAAGATAAATCAGTTTCAACCTCAGTTTGAAATTTTTCGCTAATTTCTATTAATTCTATATTGTGAAATTTTGTAATAATTTGAGAAGACAACTCTTTAATACTTCTATCTTTACTACTTGTTACTTCAAAACTATTAACTTGTTCTTTATTTATCTTTAACTCTACAATTTGCTTGTAATAAATATTTTTGTGTGATTTGAGATAAATATTAACATTAAATTCAAAATTACTTTGATTACTTTGGTTATTTTGACCCAAATGATTTGAAAGTATTTGTTCTAAATTTTTATTTAGAAAATCAATCAGTAATAATTCCAAACTTGAAACCGATATTAATTTTGGATTTTTGGGCTGATTAGAATTTAATTCATCTAAATCTTCTAAAAGTTCTAAATCTTCTAAAAGTTC
>JBDNHS010000364.1:0-3400 GCA_041688685.1 Kapaibacterium sp. (SeqCode) | reverse complement strand
ATATAAACTATATAATTATTATAATTAAAGATAATATAGATTTACAATTTTAAAAAACATTATAAATTTTAGAGGACTTTTAGCGTGCACTAATGAGAATAATTATAAAATTTTAATTGGATTAATATCTTACTTCTTCTCAAAATAAAGTGCGCCAGAGAGGATTCGAACCTCTGACCCACAGCTTAGAAGGCTGTTGCTCTATCCAACTGAGCTACTGGCGCTTAAAATAGATTACAAAATTAAGGAGATTTTATCAAATTTCCAAAATTTATTTTATTTATTTTTAATTTTGTATCATATTTCTGTGTCTTCAGTAATATAATATTACTCAATTTAATTGCTAATTACTTGCCAGATATAACTTTATCAAGTTTTGCTTTAAAACCATCATAAGTGTCTGTACCTTCGTGAGACAACGCAATTTTACCAGATTTGTCAATAATGAAAGTTGTAGGTACTGCTCTTATGCCACCATAAGTTTTGGCTAAATCTTTATTACCATCAACAAAGTTATAATAGTCTAATCCATTAGCTTTTGCAAATGCAGCAACTTTAATTACATCTTCGTTTACTTCTCCTCTTTCCAAGGCAATACCTATAACAATGACCTTATCAGCCATATCTTTACTGATTTTAACTATGTCTGGTAATTCTCTTCTACAAGGAGGACACCAAGTACCCCAGAAATTAAGAAATACTATTTTCCCTTTTGTTAATTCTTGGAAAGTTATAGTTTTGCCACCTTTTTTGAAGGTAAAATTTGCAGCTTTATCAGCAATAGCCGTTACGCTTTCAATAGCATAAACATTGGATTCGGTTGCGGCCACCAACTTGCTTTCTTTGTTGTTATTTGTAAGCATTACAACACTTAATATAAATGCTAATGCAACAATAGAACTATACCACTTGATATTTTGAGACTTGATTTTCATAAAATTCCCGGTTTGTTTAAGATTATTTAATAATTATTATTTTAGAATATATTTATTTTATAAACGAATTTTAAATTTTAATATTTCATTTATCTATAATACGTAATATTTGTTATAATGTTCTAAATTAGCCTAATCAAATGTATAATAAAGTAAACAGCTTATTAAATCACTTTATATTTAATATTTTTTTTCATAAATATGGTAAATAAAAATAACTCAAAAATGTGATGCATAAAAAAAAGACTATTCAATGAATAGTCTTTAATATTTTTTGTTATTTTTTAAATCTAAATTATCTAAATTATTTTAATCTAAATAGTTTTAAAAACTGTGTTTAGAGTAAATATAACCGAATATAGATTTAATCAAATTTTAGTTGCAAAGATTTAGTTTACTGCGTTCAAAACAGAAACAAATCTTCTATCATTTCTAGTTTTTGAAAATGTAACAACACCATCAGTCAAAGCAAAAAGTGTGTGGTCTTTACCCATACCAACATTTTTACCAGGATTGAATTGAGTGCCTCTTTGTCTTACAATGATGTTACCGGCAATAACTGTTTCACTACCGAATTTTTTTACCCCTAATCTCTGACTATGGGAATCACGTCCATTTCTTGTGGATCCCTGACCTTTCTTGTGAGCCATTCTAAACTCCTAAATATTAATTTTTATTTATTTTTAATTTAAATCAAGTAGAAATATGCAAAAGCAATAATAACTATTATACGCTTATGTTTTCTATAGAAATAGTAGTATAAGAAGGTCTAAAACCTCTTAATTTTCTATATCCTTTTCTTCTTTTTTTGTGGAAAACGATAACTTTATCGCCTTTACCTTGTTCAACTATTTTAGCAGTTATTGTACCATTTAAGTATGGTGCTCCAATCTGAGTAGTATCATTATCTACTATTGCCAAAATATTACTAAATTCAACTACATCACCGATATTACCTTGTAACTTGTTTACAGTCAACACTGCATCTGGTTCTACGTTAAATTGCTGTCCAGCTATTTCAACTATTGCTAACATTTTATTATTTATTTTTGAATTTTATACAAAATACGAACTGCAATATAATACAAATATGGCAAATAAAAAAATAAACATTATATTTTTTAAGTATTTTGAGGAAATAAACAGAGATTAATTATAAATATATTCTGGTTCTTGTTTGTTATCAATAGTATTACCTGAAATTATACATTTTTTCAGATTTTCTTTTTCTGGCAAATCATACATTATTTCAAGCATAATTTCTTCGGCAATTGCTCTTAATCCTCTTGCACCAGTTTTTCTGTCTTTTGCTAATTTTACTATTGATTTTAATGCATCATCTGTAAACTCTAATTCAACATTTTCCATATTAATCAATTTAGTGTATTGTTTGACCAAAGCATTTTTGGGTTTGGTCAATATACTCAATAGAGCCTCATCGGTTAATGGTTCGAGTGCTGCGATAACTGGTAATCTACCAATTAACTCAGGAATGAAACCAAATTTCATCAAATCATCTGGCTCGGTAAATTTAATTAAGTTATTATCTATTTCAATTTGATCATCGGTTTCGGCAGTAAATCCAATAGTTTGTTTTTTAAGTCTTTGTCCAATGATTTTTTCCAATCCTTCGAATGCACCACCACAAATAAACAATATATTTTTTGTATTCACATAAATCAAACTTTGTTCTGGATGTTTTCTTCCACCTTTTGGTGGCACTCCTGCTTTTGTTCCCTCAAGAATTTTTAATAATGCTTGTTGCACTCCTTCGCCTGATACATCTCTTGTGATGCTTGATGAGTCAGTCTTACGTCCAATTTTATCAATCTCATCAATATAGATGATACCTCTTTCTGCTTTCTCTACATCGTAATCTGCATTTTGTAATAATTGCAATAGAATTGTCTCTACATCATCACCAACATATCCAGATTCGGTAATTGTTGTTGCATCAGCAATAGCAAAAGGCACATTTAATATCCTTGCTAATGTTTTTGCTAAAAGTGTCTTCCCTGTTCCAGTTGGACCTAATAATAATACATTACTTTTTTCTAATTCTATTTCTTCATCATTACTTTGAATACTACTTTGATTACTACTTTGGTTAGATTTTTTATCGTCTTTTACCAAATTATTTGAAGAATTTTTAAGGTCTAATATTCTTTTATAATGATTATAAACAGAAACTGATAATATCTTTTTTGCTTTATCTTGGTCAATTACATATTCATCAAGTTTTGCTTTTATTTGACTTGGTTTCAATAAATTTATATCACTACTGATATTTTGAGAAATTGTTTTCTTAAGTAATGCAGCAGAATTATCTATACAATGATTACAAATAAAAACGCCGTTTGCACCCTCTACAAGTGTTGTTACTTCTTCTGCATATCTACCACAAAAAGAGCAATAAATATTATTATTTTTAGTTTTTGCCATTTAAATTATTTGTTTTTTTTATT
>JBDNHS010000363.1:0-3426 GCA_041688685.1 Kapaibacterium sp. (SeqCode) | reverse complement strand
GGGTGGCAGACGCAGTCTGACGGGGTAGTTTCTTAAATTCTTTCCGAATAATACCACATTCAAAATATGCAAATTCTACACAAATACAGACAACGTATCTTTTCTATTATTGTAGAAGTATAACTATAAGCGATGAGTTTTATTCTAATATCTCTGAATTAATAAATCAATCAAAAAGCCACTAAACCAATGAAAACCCACACAAATACATATAATGCAAAATATAGTTCAAATTGTGGAAAACTTTTTTAATATTATTTTAATATTTATTTCTTTTTATTAGGAATTTAATTTAATTTAATTTAATTTAATTTAATTTAATATTAGTAACAAATTACAATATAAATATTTGTTATTAAGTCAAGTATAAAGTAACTGAGAGATATAGTTGCCGTGAATTTCGGAGATTTTATAGCGCAACCTTGACTTTGTTTTTTAATTTACAAAATAATTAATTAATAAATTACTATAAGGAAACTTAAAATGACTAAAACGATTTCACAAAAAATAGCACTAATTGCTATAATTTTAATCTCTTTATTTGGAATGAATCTGGAAGAAAGTAAGGCACAACCACCTTGTGCGACAGGTTATACTTCTGCAGTATTAGTATTCACTTCATTTGGTTGTGAGTATGAAGTTAGAATTTGTTATAAATGTGCAATCCAAAGTCATCAAACATCTGAATTGTATATTTATTCTTATAGACCGATTAATCCATTATGTACCCAAACCAAAACAGATGAAGAAATATTAGAAAATTTGACTAATAAAGGAATTGAATTTTTTCTAACTAATTGTGTACCCGAACCCTGCGACCAATTACCTAAATACAGAGTAATGGTTAATCAATATGCTTGTTGGAAAAGATTATTTATTGATAAATCTATAGTTCCATGTGAAACAAATGCAATATGCCAAACATTATATGAAATTTGCTATGATGATAATACAGGTTATGTAAAAACTAATTTAGGTTCAAATTGGCAATTTGGTTCTACTCCTAATTGTAATTGGCCTATAATACCAGGTAGAGTACCTTTTCCAAATCCTAACGAGCCAGAAACAGTTTGTGTTAGATTACAAACAGATTGTGATTAAACATAAATTTATAATATCAATAGGGACAATAAATATATTTGTTTGTCCCTTGACTTTTGGGAACATTATGAAAAAAACAATATTACTTATTTTATTACTATCAGGTCAATTGCTTTATTCTGCAAATAATTTTTCATTAAAACCAATTTTATTAAATTTTCACGGAATAACTGGGAAAGATTCTACCATAATTGCTTACGGCAATTATGGTAGTTATATGATTAGTTATGATGGAGATAAAACTTGGGTAACAAAAAAAGCATTTGATAAAGGTTTGATAAATAAAATGTTTATTGAAGGTGATAGAATTGTTGCTTTTACTAATGATGGACAAATTGCAGTAAGTTATGATAATGCTAATTCTTGGGAGCAAAAACCAAGCATTGACATTTTGTCTTTAGAAAATGATAAATATAATTATACATATATTATTGCAACAAAAAAAGGTTATGTAATTAGAAAAAGGCAAAATATATATTTTGTGAATAAAGATTTAAAATTAGTTAAAAGTTTAGAATATCCAATTCAAGATTATTTGTTTCCAATTGGTGAGACTAATAATGAACTTAAAACTTTGACATACGATAATAATCAATTATTAGTACCAAATGATTCAATTAATTTGCTCTATTTTGATGAAGATTTTAATCAAATGAATAACATAAATATCAAAGAAAAATTAAAATTAGAATGTAAAGATTGCAGATATACTTATACAATCTTAACTGATAGTATTTATATGTATGTAACTTTGTTTTCAGGGAATTATAAAATAAAAAAAGATTTTAGTGAATATGAAAAATTAATATCAAAAGAGACAACAAATGATGGTTATCTTTACGCAATTATTAATGATAAATTAATATTTAAGTATGCTGCTCCATCAGCTGTTCTTTATTATTCACCTAATGATTACGATAGTTTGGATGTATATTTAAATCGAAATAAATATAAAGATGTTGCATATAATGTACGTGATTATGATCCTATGAGTATGCAGGAACATTATTATGATAAAATAAATGATAAGGTTTATATTGTTACACCTTATAATACTTTAAATATTTTTGAGAATTTTAGTAAACCAGAGGAACACAAGTATAAATATGTAAGTTTTGGACAATATCATAATTTGAATGATATGACAATTTTCAAAGTAGGTGATAAATTATTCTCAACAGATAAGTCTGAAAATAATTTTAATATTACTTTTGCAACATTTAAAGTGAATTCTAATATTTTTGATATAAATTTTAATTTTGATAGATATAACATAGAAAAAGAAAAAAATTATAAAAATAATAGAATGTTTTATTATAAATATTTTCAATATTTTAAGTATAATGAAAAAGATTCAAGTATTTTATTAGGTATGCGACCACGAGTAGTTACAAATACCGAATTTTTTATGAGCAAAGATATGGGGAGAAATTATACTTATTTTAAACTGTTGCCAGACTCTCTTAGAATAATGAATGTTAATCTGTTAGAACATAACCAATTTAACTTTAATAAAAAGTTAGGTTATGATTTTATGAACCACGTAAATTTAACTTTTGAAAATCAAACAACAATCTATCGGTCAAACTTTGTATTAGTAAATGATACAATGAAACTTATAACTCGAACTAGATTAGATAATGAATTTTCATATTTAGGTTATTACATCGATACGAATAATATAGTATCATTCGGCAAAGAGTATAGAAACTATATGTTTAATATCAAAACAACATATAATAAAGGCAAATCTTGGGAAGTATTAAAAGAATATCCAGAAGGATATAATTTAATAGACCAAAAGGAATTAGAATACAAAGGACGAGCAATTTGGGCAATAGCATCTTATGATGTATTAACTAATATATTAAGTTTAGAAGTAGTGGATTTAGAAACAAGAAACATCAAAACACTATTTAGTCAAGAATTAACTGATAAACAAAGTGGAAATTTAAATTTTATAGCTTTTGATGCATCAAAAGATAAATTTTATCTAAGTTTTTATTATACATTGATGGTAAGTCGTAATATATTTGACGATAATCCAAAATGGGAGACATTTAATTATCCAAATAATGGTCGTGTAAACAAGAAATTCCAAGTATTTGACACAACTATTTTTGCAAGATATGCAGATGACAGAAACGATGATAATGTATATTGGATGAATGGTATAGATTTAGTTGGTGATATAACAAGTGTAGAAAATATCGAAGATATAAACTATCTTTATACTATGCCACCTTTTCCTAATCCGTCGACTAATTCAATAACAACTAAAATATATTGGGATAGTTCAATTGACATTAATTTAGAAAATATTGG
>JBDNHS010000362.1:0-5893 GCA_041688685.1 Kapaibacterium sp. (SeqCode) | reverse complement strand
TTTCACCAAATTCTCAAAATGTTATCGAAGGCATAACAGTTGTTTTTGATTTAGAAATAATACCGTTAGATAATTTTAATGCCACGGTAGTTTATATTTCAAAAGAAGGTACTTTTTCTGAAAATTACTTAAATATTCCTTACAAAAAAGTAAAATTTAGTTATACACCAAGTATAGGTACAAGTGGTCTTAAAATTATTAATATTGTTGGTAAAAGTGGCACTTTGGAAGTAAATAAACAATGTACTGTGTTAGTTTCTAAAAATACTAAAATGTCAAAAATAAAAGTACCAAGAACAAATACCTTTATTGATCGTACACTATACGAAAAAGACAAAGACGCTAACTTGACTCTATTAGAATATGGACAGGACTTTATCAATTTACACACATTTATAAATGAAGAATGGAATAAAAAAACATATATTACTGACTCAGGTGAAAAATTTTATAATGATAATTACAGAAACTATCAAATTTCTGGAGATAGCATTTGGTACCATACAGATGACAAATTAATTTTAGTTTATAATAAAAATACTTTTATTTATAATTCTGAAAATTCTGAAATCAAGAGTGGTTTAATTACTGGAATTAAATTAGATAAAAATGGTAATCCTTTAATATTCAAAAATAAGGGTCAAAAAACAATACTGGAATACTATTTTAACGATAGATGGATTACTTTAGATAGTAATATTTATCATATTAACTCTTTTGATAAACATTTTAATCAATCAAAAATAGATGAGGATTTATATAATCAAATTACTTTTGATAAGAATAATAATTTATGGATTAAAAACATTGCCGACCAGTTAGTAAAAATTGTAAATAATAATGGTATTTTAGAAAGTGAAATTATTGAATCTATAGATGGAAAGTCGATAAGTGCGGACTTTATTAAAATAGATAATAATGAAGATATTTGGTTTATTGATAATTTAAATAACAGATTAGTTAAATATGATTATACAAATATAAATATTTTTGATTTCCCTTTGGAAGTTGATAATATTTATAGAATTAATATTAATAATGAAAATAATATTTGGTTCTTAAATGCAAAAAATCTAATAGAAAATGAAGTTTGTTCTTTTAATGGTGGTGTTTATAAAAATTATTCAATAGATAATATCTTTCCAAACGAAATTTATAATATTAGTAATTTATTTTTAGATGTGAATAATAACGTATGGATAAATTCTAATGATTATGAGAATCATATTGTTTTTAATCCTAATGGCTTGGTCAGTATACCCATTATTTCATCAGTCGAAAATAATGAAACTCAAAATCACATAAGTATTTTTCCAAATCCAGTTAATGATTTATTAAATATAAATTTAGAATTATTAAAAGGGCAAAAAACAAAATATAAAATATTTGATTTAAATTCTAAATTAATAGATTATAATGATTTATTAAATAATCAAATAGATGTTAGCAAATTACCAAAAGGAGCATATATTTTAGAAATAAATAATTCCGATAGTATCAGTATGATTAAATTTATTAAAGAATAAATATACTTATTTCAAAAAATCAAAACTATAAAAAAATGGGACAAGATTATTGTATTTTGCCCCATTTGAATTTATAGTTATTATTTTAAATTAGATAAAAAGTTTTATAACAATGGCATTTTGCTTACAATAGCTTCAAACTTTTTGCCACGAGCCTCAATTTCAATTTTTTGCCCAACATTTCTAAAATCCCAATTTACATAAGCCATTCCGATTGCTTTTTGCAAACGACTTGTCAATAAGTAAATAAAATAGGGAGGTTGGAAGATAAAAAGCGAAAAAGAGTGTAAAAGAATGCAATTTTTAAGAATATTGCAGAACTGTCAATAAATTAATACACTTCAAATACATCATACTTCCTAATCTTATACACAAAATTAATATTTTTATAAAGTTTAAGTTATTTATTTTTATTTTTGTAAATCAAAAACTTATATTAATATTAAACTTGAATAATTTATACAATATAATTTCAGTGGGAATTGGCGGGTTTATAGGTAGTATAATTCGCTACTTGGTTTATTTATACTTTACCAAAAATGTAAATTCAAAAATTGATAATAGTTCTTTTTATTTAACACTATATTATAATTTCCCAGTTGCAACATTTATTGTGAATATTATAGGGTGTTTTTTTATTGGCTTTTTGATGGCTTACATCGAAAAAACCAACTCAATATCAGAAAATATGCGATTATTTTTAATTACTGGACTTTTGGGAAGTCTAACTACTTTTTCAACTTTTAGCTTTGAGTCTCATTATTTATTCAAAAATAATCATACAAATATTGCAATAATATATCTGTTTTTGAGTGTAATATTAGGATTGATTTTTTGCATCAAAGGTTATTCTATTTCAAGTGTTTTATTTAAAAAATAGTATCTAATTTCGATTAGTAATACAAAAAAGAAATAAAGGTTTTAAATTTTATGTCAAAATTTGTTCATCTTCATAATCATACACATTATTCACTTTTGGACTCAATTACAACGATTGATGAGTTGGTAACGGCTGCCAAAAATGATGAACAAAGTGCAATAGCACTTACCGACCACGGAGTAATGTTTGGTGGATTAGAATTATACAAAACAGCAAAAGAAAAAAGTATTAAGCCAATTGTTGGTATGGAAGCATATATGGCAAATGGTAGTAGGTTTGACAAAAATTCTAAAGCCGAAAAAAAGAAAAATTACTTCCATTTATTATTATTGGCAAAAGATAATCAAGGTTATCGAAATTTAATGAAACTTACTTCTTTGTCACATACAGAGGGTATGTACTATAAGCCCAGAATAGATAGGGAATTACTAGAAAAATACAAAGATGGCTTAATAGTAACTTCTGCTTGTATGGGTGGAGTTGTTGGATCACATTTATTGAGCGGCGATATTGATTTAGCAAGGGAAGCGGTTCAGTATTACAAAGATTTGTTTGGTGATGATTTTTATCTTGAAATCCAAAATCACTTTATGGATAAAGATAAAATCATATTAAAATATGTACCTGAATTAGCGAAGGAATTTAATGTAAAATTAGTTGCAACCAATGATATTCATTATCTAAAAAAAGATAATGCAGGTGGTCATCAAATGCTACTTAATATAAGGGATTCGAGTTCTGCTAATAAACCAACATTTGACTTGAAACAACTATTATATGGCACTGACGAGTATTATTTCAAAACCTCTAATCAGATGCATGAGATATTTAAAGAATTCCCAGATTCATTGACTAATACTGTAAAAATTGCAGAGAAAGTGGATTTGAATATTGAGCTAAATAAGTATTTTATGCCCAATTTTGAAATTCCAACAACATCGGTGTCAAAAGATTACGATGAATATCTAAAAGAATTAGTTTATATTGGACTTAATGAAAGATATAACAATGAATTATCAGAAGAGATATTAAGTAGAACAGAATACGAATTGTCTGTAATAAAATCTATGGGTTTCCCAACATATTTCTTGATTGTATGGGATTTCATAAAAGCTGCAAGAGAAATGGGAGTATCCGTTGGACCTGGTAGAGGTTCCGCTGCGGGTTCACTTGTAGCATTTGCACTCAAAATTACAAATATTGACCCATTAAAATTCGGGTTACTTTTTGAGAGATTTTTAAATCCAGAAAGGGTATCAATGCCCGATATTGATATTGACTTTGCAGATGACAAGCGTGAAAAAGTTATCGAATATGTCAAAAATAAATATGGAGCAAATTCAGTTTCTATGATTTCTACTTTTGGCAAATTATCGACTAAAGCAGTATTTACAGATGTTGGAAGAGTTTTAAAAATCCCTTTAGATGAAATCCGAAAAATTACTTCAAATATTGATACTATATTCGGTAAAGTCGATTCTATTGAAGTTGCTTTAAATAAGCAGCCACTTCAATGGTTAAGAGATACAAAAGACGAGAGATTAATAGAGTTGGTAAAGTACTCAAGACAGCTTGAAAATAAAAATAGAAGTATTGGTACTCACGCAGCCGGAGTAGTTATTGCCCCAGGGGATATTACGGATTTTGTTCCTTTGTATAAGCCGTCAAAAATAAAAGAAAGTATTGGAATTGATGTTGCCTCTCAATATAATATGAATCATATTGAAAGTGCGGGACTTCTCAAAATGGACTTTTTGGGACTTAAAACTCTTACTATTATTGAAGACACGCTAAAAATGATTGAAATAAATCATAATGTCAAAATAGATATTGACGAAATTGACTTGAATGACCAAAAGGTATTTGAATTATTGACAGAAGGTAGAACTTTATCAGTATTTCAGTTCGAATCAAGTGGTATGAGTGAGTATATGCGTAAACTCAAACCAACTCACATAGATGATTTGATTGCAATGAATGCACTTTATAGACCTGGTCCGATGTCTTTTATTCCTGATTTTATTGATGTCAAACATGGTAGAAAAAAAGTAGAATACCCTCATATATTACTCAAAGATTTATTAGACCCAACTAATGGTATAATGGTTTATCAAGAGCAGATAATGGAGGTAGGTAAAGTTATTGCTAATTTTACGTTGGGTGAAGCGGATTTGTTAAGAAGAGCCATTGGTAAAAAAGATATTCCAAAACTTGCTAAATTAAAAAGTAAGTTTGTAGAGGGTGCATCAGTAAATGGCGTTTCAGAGAAACAAGCAGTAGAGATTTATGAATTAATCGAAAAATTTGCCAATTATGGATTTAATAAGTCGCACTCGGCGGCATATTCTTACTTGGCATATCAAACAGCTTGGCTCAAAACTCATTATCCAGCAGAATTTATAGCTGCAAATATGACTGCTGAGTTAAATAATCTTGATAGAATAGTAGAATTAAAAGAAGAAGCCAAAAAATTTGGGATTAAAGTCTTAGCTCCTGATATTAATCAATCTATTGCTTATTTTATTGCCAAAGATAATAAGATATTCTTTGGTTTAGGTGGCATCAAAAATGTTGGGGTATCAGCCGTCGACCAAATTGTAGAAGCAAGGAAAGAAAAACCATTCACTTCTTTGTTTGACTTTTGTGCCAGAGTAGATAACAGAACTATAAACAAAAGGTCATTGGAAGCGTTGATTTGTTCTGGAGCATTTGATTTATTATATAATGGTTTAAGAACATCTTTGTTTTCTTCAATAGATTTTGCTCTTGAGTACGGCAAAAGAGTAGATGAGGAGAATTCTAATTCTACAGATAGTTTATTTGGTGCAGCATCAGAAAATGAAATTGCAGAACCAACTCTTGTAATTGTACCAGAATGGACTAATGAAGAAAGAGTAAATAAAGAGTTTGAATTTTTGAATTTTTATCTGAGTGGGCATCCACTTGATAAATATGAACCATTCTTTTATTATATTTCTGATTTTTTCAAATATAAAATGAACGATTTGCCGAATGATAAAATTACTGTTTGCGGTAGGGTAACAAATCTCAAAATAAGAATAGCAAAAGATAATACAAATTTTGCATTCTTTACATTGGAAGATTTTAATAGAAAAATAGAATGTATTATCTGGAGAGACAAATACAAACATTTTGGTGAATTACTCACCGATGGGAGTTTTATTGTCATAGAAGGAAAAAAAATGCTCGATGATTTTGGCAAAAATAAAGACGATGGAAATAATGAAGAAGTAGTTGATGAAAATGAAAACTTCAAAATTGTAATCAGTGAAATCAAAACTTTAAATAGTCAAATTAATAGAATAAAAGGGCTAAAGTTTTGGATTGAATTGGAAGAAGAAAATACTATCGAAAAATTAGAGAAAGTAGAAGAATTTATTAAAGTCAAAAATATTAATTCTGATGTTAGAACAAATAATTCCAAAATTGAAATTCAATTTAATGTAAAAAGTAACCAAAATTTAAC
>JBDNHS010000361.1:0-6125 GCA_041688685.1 Kapaibacterium sp. (SeqCode) | reverse complement strand
ATCCGAGAGTAATCAAAGCATTTATAGCTTCCTCACCAATCGAACTTATATTAGTTTTAGTTATACTATTATCAAAGTCCATGTCTTTAAATTTATCTTTTAACTCAACTATTATCCTTTCGGCAGTTTTTTTGCCAATTCCAGGAATAGTTTGCAAAAATGATGTTTTTTCTTCCACAATAAACTTAGCCAATTCTGCAGGATTAACTGACGATAATATTGCAACAGCTGATTTGGGACCAATTCCATTTACATTTATTAACTTCAAGAATACTTCTTTTTCTTCAAGTGAATAAAACCCAAATAAATTATGTGCATCTTCCCTTGGTACAAAGTGTATGTATAACATAATTTCTTCATTTATGTTTGGCACCTTATCATAAGTATTCATAGATACACTAATTTCGTAACCAATACCATTATTATCTAAAATAACAATAGGTGGTTTTTTGTTGAATACTTTGCCTTTAATGAAATGATACATTTTTAATTTCCAGATTTTTTTTGAGTATTATATTTTGAATATTCTTTTTTTTATTGTCAAAAAGTAATAGCAGTTAATTTATATAAAATTTTTATACAATTTTATAAAAATACATAGACTATTTAATATTTTTGATAATTAATGGACTAATATTTTTCAATATACTATAATTATTTGTATTTCCCTCAAATTCAATTATTGTTAAGTAATAATCTCCGACAGCATATTGTATTAAATTTTCTATGTTGTTATATTTAATTGAGTTACCTAAGTAAATATTTTTTATTAATTTTCCGTTATTATCATATATATTATAACCGATTGATTTTTTATTAGGATTATTTATTTCAACATTAAAGTTAGCATTTGATGGGTTAGGGTAGATATTTACTTCTATATTATTTCCGAGATTATTTTTGAATGTATTGGAAAATTCTACACAAAATTCCTTAAATGTAATTCTAACTTTATAATCTCCCAAAGAATCAATTTTTATACTTTTAAGATTATTAAATTCTTCAATCAAATTATCATTAATGTACCAATCAATAATTGAGTTTTGTAAATTAATTAAGTTATTAGATATATCCCTAATTTCATAAGTCAAACTATCTTGGAATTTAACTAAATTAATATTGTTTTTGGAATTGATTTCTATATCCATAGATATTGTGGAGGTTTGACAATTATTAGTATCATTTATAAATACTGTATAATTACCCGATTTATTAATGGTTCTTACTTTTGACTTTACATTGTCTGACCAAACAAAGTTTTCGTTTTTATTATTATAATACTCGTCAATTTGCCCATTTACATTTTTGACCAATACCTCAACAACAATGCTATCAGTTGGACAGAATTTATTGCCATAATAATTGAATTCTAAGTTTGGCGATTCAAAATATCTAAAATATATTTTCTGAGAATTATTAATCATTCTATTTTCATTAAATTGAAAAACTTCAATATAATTAGTACTTTCTATAAACTGTTTAATTTCATTTTCATTCAAATTCAAAATATTACCCAAATGTCCATTTGACCATAGAAATAAATTGTAGTCAGAAACATTATAACTATTGTTTATATAATTTGATGTATCTATTTTCAAACTTATTGCTTGATTTCTACATATATGGATGGTATCATTTTTTAGATTTACAAACTCATTGTTTACAAAATCATTATTTACAAGTTCATTCTCAGTTCGTTGCAAAATTTTAAGTTGTTGCTTGGGTCTATAATCTTTGTATGTATTTTTGTTGTCATTTTCAATACTTTTAACAAATGAACCTCTGCCATAGCTTGAAATAAAAAGTAAATCATTTTTATAATCATAATGATGATTAGTCAAGAAGGCAAGTTTGTTATTTTGAAATAAATCTAAATATTCAGAATATAAGATACTATTATCAAAATCCAAAAAATTAAAAGGAATTTTGAAGGTATTTAGATGTGTAGTAATATAAAAGTCGATTAAATACTTAGGATCTTTTTCGTTGTTTATTTCATCATCTATGTCAAAATTATAGTTATAATTTTTTTGATTAATTGGGTAAACTAAGCTTAAACTCACTACATCAATATTACTATTTCTGTATAAATTAAACTTAACTATTTTTAAATCTTCAAAATTATTATTACAAAACAAAAAAACAAGTTGAGTTTTAGAATTGAGTCCTAATTTATATACTACATTTAATATATAACAATATTGGAATTTAATTGAATCTTTTGTTTTTTGATTTAAGTTGATTTTATACATATTTCTAATTCTAAAATAATCAAATCCAAGACTAATTGTATCCCATTGATTATTTGCATTATCAAAATAATATAGTTTGTCAGCTTTATTGACAAGTACATTAGTATAATAATTTTCTGCTTTCAAGTTTTGTTGGTTAGTAACATCAAAATCTACCAAAAAATCATCAATAATATTTGATTTTTCATTATTAGGTGTTTCTGAATATAATTTAGAAATTTCTGGCTCTTTATTGGTGTCAAATTTTAATTTATAAATAAATTTATTTGCGTAATAAACTTCTACATTTTTATTTTCTGAGATTATTTTGTTTAATTCATTTGAATCTTTAACATTATTATTAAGATTATCATTTACAGTATTATAATTGTAATATAGATTATTTACTTCACTTTCATTAAATTTATAATTAGTTATCCAATTAGAAGTGTTAGAATTTACTGCATCTAAATCTATTTTTTTTATATTATTTTGATTTTTGATTGAATAATAAAATTCACTTCTTGGTAATGTAAAAAAAGTAAAAAATGGATTAATTTGACAAAAAGAAGTTGTTATCCCATCACCTGATAATAATCCCACAAAATCCGATTTTAAAATTGAATTAGGACTTTGTTTGATGTCTTTATATATAGATAAGTCATTATAAAATATACCATTATCTTGAGAATTAATATATAATTTATCATCAAAATAGTTATAATTTATAGAATATGCTTGATTAGCTGAAATTCCATTTGAAGTAAAATCCCATATTATTGGATTTATAGATGTATTTACATTTTTGACAAATAAACCGCCATCATTAGCTGAGTAAATTTTGTTGAATAATTTGCTAAAATATAAATGGTGATGATCTACGTGAATACCATTCTTTATAGACCCAACATCTGTAAATGTCTGAAAATTATCTGATGTTTTGTATAATTTTACGCCACCGAGATAAAAAGTATTTTCTTCATAAGGCGACCTTTCGATTGACAAATTATAAAAGCCTTGTTTAAATACTGGGTCAATATTGATAGGTATATTAGTAATTTTATTAGAGCTTACATTATATTTTAAAACGCATTCAGTATCAAAATTAGTATTATTTGTTGCTAATATATAAACTTCCTGCCCAGAATTAATATCATTATTTTGTGTAAATGCCATTCTAAGTAAATTTTTATCATTAATTCCATCTACTTCATCAAGTGGCAATTTTTGGGAAGTTTTAGTTAATAAATCAAAAATATGTAATTCTGCATTTTCATTTGAATTTTTCGGCATTGTAGATAATAGTAATTTATTATCAATCAAGCATATATCTCTTATATTTTCATTTTTAAATCCTAATAAGGTCTTAGAATTATTTATATTATTATTTTCGCTAATATCTATAAAACTAAATAAGCCTAAATTTGAGCCAAGAATAATAGAATTTTCATAGTATAATAATCTGTTTATCCTTGTTGGCTCTTCATAATTAACAAATCTGAAAAGCATCACTATTTTGTTATCTTGTTTGTTATATCCAAAAACAGAACTAAAAAAAGGAAAGAATATATCCCCTTGAGAATCGCCAGATGCAAAAACAATATCATACTTATGTAAAATGCCATTTGAGTCTTTTAGATCTACATCTAATAAAATATCCGATATCCCCCTAAATATAAAACCATCAATTTCGAACTCTTTCCAAGATTTCCCTTGGTCAATACTATGCCAAATGCCTCCCAAAGCTGTGCCAATATATAACTCTTCATTATCATTTTTGATAATAGATTTTACGCAGTTTATTCTACCATTTCCAAAGGTGTTAGGGTTTGAAGACTTTATTTTATCAAAGGGTCCTATTTCTAACCAATTGGAATCAGTATCTGTATTTTGAATTTTATTACCAATTTTCAATGTCTTGTTTTTATAAGCTTTATCATTAATAATTGAATCTAAATACATTCTATAATTTTTATTATCAATATCAGAAAAGAAATGCTTGTATCTTTCTATTTGTTTAGAGATTTTATTTTTAGGAAGTAAATTTTCTTTAATTTTAAGCGAATTGATATTTTTATCAATTATATAATCTTTTAATGAATGACTTTCTGTTACTTTTGACGAAGTTTCAACTGATGAAGCATCAAAACTAATAAAAAGCAAAAAAACAAAACACAACGAAAATCTACTTTTGTGAAAGTAAATTTCATTTAGAAGATGTTTTAAATTATATTTTTTCGTATTGTTTATCGTTTTTTTAATCTTTTTAATTGACATATATCATTTCAACAATAATCAACTAAAATGGACACTCAAAATAAAAATTAATTTTATATTTAATTTTATCCAAAGTGCCCATTTATAATTAGTTTAAATTAGTTTAATTTTTGATTAATTTTTGATTATAGTTTTACTAATTGTATAATTTGAGTTTTTGAGAATTAAATAATAAGTACCTTTTGCATAATTACTAATGTCAAAATTTTCATTTAATTTGTTTTGATTATTTATTAGATTATAATCAAATAATATATTTCCATTCAAATCAACTATTAGCAATTGTTCAAATAATAAATTTTCATTTATTTGTAATTTAAAATTACCATTATTTGGATTTGGAATAATATTTATATTACTGATCAAATTATCATTTTCCACACTTGCAATAATAAAATCAATATTGTCAGATTGAGTTGAACAACCTCCAGCATTAATAACTTCCACTTTAAATAAGCCACCAACACTTGGAGTATATTCTTTAGTTGTTATACCAGTTAATAATAAATTATTTCTGTACCATTTGTAACTATTAGCAAGTGGAGCAATAAGTTTGGTGCCATTATTTTCCAAAATTGGTTTTTCTGGTGCATCAAGGAAAGTTACTTTTATTACTTTGGAAGTTTGGGTGCAACTACTTGTATTTGATGTTACTTTTAATGTATAATCCCCTGACTCTTTGATTGTAATTCGGCGATTACTTTCTCCATTACTCCATTCAAATTTAGAATAAAATCCTTTCGCATTAATTACCAAACTATCACCTTTACATAGAGTTAGTTTATTAACGTCATATTCCAAAACAAGTGGTGTGATTGTACCAACTGTAACATTTATAGTTTCAGAAATAGCTTTACAACCTTTGTCATCAGTAACAGTTAGAAAATAATTTCCAGATGATTTGACAACGATTCTTCTTGTTTTTGCACCATTTGACCATTCATAACCTTGAAATTGAAGTTGAGATTCCAAAATCAAACTATCACCTTGGCAAATAGTTTTTTCACCAATAACATAAAGATTAGGTGCAGATAATGAACAATTAGTTAGATCTAATTCCCAGATACCTCTACCATAAGTAGCAATTTTCAATTTTCCACTTCCAGTATGTACTTCGATATCATTTACAATTACATTAGGTAAACCAATACCCATAGGCACCCAAGTGGTATTATTATTATCACGAGCAAATACTCCCATATCATTACCAATTATTAATCTATCTGGTGAATTTGGTTGGTATGTAATAATATTAACTGGTAAATTAGGAAGATTTCCAGAAATATTGGTTGCAGAAGTACCATCAAGTTGGAATACTTTTTGTCCTGAGCCATAACCACTTAAAGAAAAGTAAACTTTTGTTGGAATTGTAGGGTGTACAGCAATAGAAGTAATAGATTGACTTGGATGAGTATAAACTATATTCCAAGTATTTCCGCCATCAATTGTTCTAACTAATGTAGATCTATTAGAGAAGTTTGGACTAGAAAAATCAGAATAACAAGCATAAATAAAACTTGAATTAGAAGGAGAAACAGAAATCCAAGTAATAGTACTATTTTGACTATTACCTAAATTTGATACACGAGACCAACTACTTCCTTTATTTGTAGATTT
>JBDNHS010000360.1:0-1871 GCA_041688685.1 Kapaibacterium sp. (SeqCode) | reverse complement strand
TTTTTCATTATTATTACTTTCATCACTATTATTTTCATCACTATTACTTTTAATGTTTGATTTTGTCATTGTATGCCAAATTTCATCTGTAATAAAAGGCATAACAGGGTGAAGTATATGTAAAATCTTAATATAAATATCAATAGCAAGGTTTAATTTTTTTTGATTTAATGCATTATCAGGATTAGTTGTTTGAACTTTCATCACTTCCAAATACCAATCACAATAATCTCTCCAAATGAAATTGTATAAAATTTTAGAGTATTCGGTTACATTATATTCTGCTAAATTTTTATTAATTTTATCAATATTAGTATTTAACACTGACATAATCCATTGGTCAGCAAGAGAAAGTTCATTATTATCGGGCAGAGTATTGATTTTGGTGTTAGTTTCTGTTAGTTGCTCTTCTTTCATCAACAAAAATCTACCAGCATTCCATATTTTATTAACAAAATTTCTACCAATTTCCATTGAAGGAATATCTTGTGATTCTACATTTACATCCATTCTAACATCTTGCCCCAAAGGTGCAAGGTAAATCATAGTAAATCGGACAGCATCTGCTCCATATTTGTCAATTATATTTAATGGATCTGGAGAATTACCTAATGATTTAGATAGTTTACGACCTTGTCCGTCTCTAATCAAAGCAGTAAAATAAACAGCATTAAATGGAATTGTATTCTTAAATTTTAATGAAGCCATAATCATTCTTGCCACCCAGAAGAAAATAATATCTGGAGCAGTTACTAATATAGAACTTGGCAAAAACTTTTTTAAAATTAAGTTGTCTTCTTTACCATCTTTGAGCCAGTCCATAGTTGTAAGTGGCCATAACCAAGATGAGAACCCAGTATCTAATACATCTTCATCTTGTATTAACTTTTCATTATTCACTAAATTCAATTTTTTTCGAGCTTCATTTTCATTTGTAGCGGCTGTGATACGACCATCTTCTGAATAATAGACAGGAATTCTGTGTCCCCACCAAAGTTGTCTTGAAATACACCAATCCTTGATATTTTTTAACCAATGCTCATAAGTTTTAACCCAATGGTTAGGATAAAACTTTATATCACCGTCTAAGACAGGTTTGAGAGCAATTTTGGCTAAGGGCTCCATTTTTACAAACCATTGATTACTCAAATAAGGTTCAATCGGCTCTCCACCTCTTTGAGAATATCCAACATTATGTGTGTAATCTTCAGATTTTTCAATTAAGTTAGATTTTTCTAATTCAATTGTTATTAATTTTCTTGCTTCAAATCTATCAATGTTATTATAACTATCAGTTAATTCATTTAGAGTACCATTCGTATTAATTGTATTAATTACCTCTAAATTATGTCTTAAACCAATTTCAAAATCATTAGGGTCGTGTGCAGGAGTAATTTTCACGCAACCAGTCCCAAATTCCATATCTGCATAATCATCAGCAATAATGGGAACTAATATATTTACCAAAGGCACTTTGACGAACTTGCCTATTTTGTCTTTGTATCTTTCGTCATTTGGATTTACAGCGACTGCAACATCACCAAATAAAGTTTCTGGTCTAACCGTTGCAACGGACAAATATTCATCACTATCTTCAAAATAATACTTAAGTGTAAGTAATTTTTCTGTTATAGTTTTGAAATCCACTTCTTCATCAGATAAAGCAGTCATACCCTCTGGCGACCAATTTATAATTCTTTTGCCTTTATAAATTAATCCTTCTTCAAATAATCTAATAAAAACTTCAGTTACAGCCTTCGAAGCGTTTTCGTCCATTGTAAATAAAGTTCTATCCCAATCACAGGCAGTGCCTAATCTTTTTTGCTGATTTAATATTATGTCTCCATAATTATTTTTCCAGTCCCAGACTT
>JBDNHS010000359.1:0-3128 GCA_041688685.1 Kapaibacterium sp. (SeqCode) | reverse complement strand
TGTTGACATATATTCTTTTTTGTGATTTATTCCAAATTGGGTTTCTGTAAAATTTGTCCTCAAAGGTATAAACTTCATCGTAAGTTTTGATTTTATATGAATAACTTGGTTCAAAAAGTGGAAATATTAGAAAAAAGAACAGAAAATTCCTATGATAAATTGGAGAAGTATTTACAGGTGCAATGACATAGTTATTGCTTTTATGACCTTCTAATTCTATTTTTAGTTGCTTTACATTTCTATCTTTGGGCAATGTTACAGTTGCCTCAGAACTATTTGCAATCAATGAATCAAAAAGATATATTTTTGTTAATGAGTCATTAGTAACTAATTTTACATTTTGTTTATCTGGACTTAAAATTGTAACACAACTGCTGATTATAGTAGTTAATAGAATGCAAATGGTTATTTTTAATAAAGATTTATTCATAAAATATAAATTTCAATATAAATATTCAAAAATATAATTATTTTTGATTTTTTCAGAATCCTCAAACTTTTGAACTTCTCCAAAGTTTGCACTCTTTTTTCAATTTCATGCACAAATAAAAAGCACTATATTTTGAAATTTGTATAGACGCAATTCAATTGCGACTGACTTTGACATACAATCTGATTCTAACCTTAATATTAGAGACGACTAACAGCCGTCTCTAAATAAAATAAAATTAATATAGTCTTATAGTTCGTTCTTTTCTACTAATGTTAAGATTGTGGCAACTGCTACTTGTGAGTCTAATTCTTCTGGGTTTTGAGAAACAACATAAACTTCAACAATCCATTTTACTACGCCCTGCGGTGGCATTCCCTCTTTGAACTCTTTGGATTGTTTTGATTTTACAGTTAAATTTACATAAATCGTATCACCAGCATAAACTGGTTTGATAAATCGCAATTCATCTAAACCATAATTTGCAAGAACCGGACCTTTGGCTGGACTTACAAATAATCCTGCTGCAGCTGAAATTACAAAATATCCGTGAGCAACTCTTCTTTCGAAAATGGAACCAGGTATCGAAGTAATATCAGTATGTGCATAAAAATTATCCCAACTAATACCAGTAAAATTAACTATATCAGTTTCGGTTACAGTTCTTTTGTGTGTAATCAATGAGTCGCCTATTTCTAATTCTTCAAAGTATTTAGTGAATGGGTGACGCAAATCAAAATATCTCTCTGCACCAACAATATATTCATTTGCTATTTTTGTTATAGTAGTTGGATGTCCTTGAATTGCAGTACGTTGCATATAATGTTTGACTGCTCTCATACCACCAAGCTCTTCACCACCACCAGCTCTTCCGGGTCCACCGTGCACTAATTGTGGCATTGGTGAGCCGTGTCCGGTAGATTCTTTTGCACTTTCTTTATTGATAATCAACATACGACCGTGATACGATGCTGTAGCAAAAAATATATCTTTACCAAAATTATTATCAGATGTAAATACAGAACCTACTAATGAACCTTGACCTAATTTAACTATTTCAATAGCTTCGTGGATGTCTTTGTACGGCAAAATAGTAGAAACTGGACCAAATGCTTCAATTGAATGTGGAGCGACGGCTGTAAGTGGATTATCGCACAATAATAACATTGCAGGGAAAAACGCACCTAATTCTTTACTACCACCATTAATTTCAAAATTATCAAAATCACCATAAACTATTTTAGATTCTTTGGTTAATTTCTCGACAGCTTCTCTAACGTCATTTACTTGGTCTCTACCTGCAAGTGGTCCCATTTTAGTTCCTTCTACTGATGGGTCGCCAATTTTTGCACCATCTAATCTTTGCGACAGAGCTTTGATTACATCATCAACATAATTTGCTGGAACTATAGTTCTTCTTATTGCAGTACATTTTTGCCCAGCTTTTGTGGTTTGTTCTCTTTGTACTTCCTTTATAAATAAATCAAATTCAGGAGTACCAGGGGCGGATTCTGGTCCTAACATACAGAAGTTAAGTGAGTCTGCTTCCATATTAAATCTAACTGAATTTTCGATAATTTGTTTGTGAGTTTTTAGTTTACGACCTGTATATGCAGAGCCAGTAAAAGTGACAACATCTTGGCAATTTACATAATCAAGCATATCACCCAGAGAGCCACTTACTAATTGAATTGCACCTTCGGGCAAGATATTAGAAGCAATGATTTCTTTGACCATACTTTCAGTTAGATAAGAAGTAAGTGTTGCAGGTTTGATTATAACAGGCATTCCGGCAATAAAAGACGGAGCCATTTTCTCTAACATTCCCCAGATTGGAAAATTAAAAGCATTTATATGAATTGCAACTCCCTCAAGTGGAACATAAATATGATGTCCGCCAAAGGTAGAAGTTTTAGAAAGGTTTTCGTAATTTCCATCAACGATAAATTTTTCGTTAGGTAATTCTCTTCTTGATTTACTTGCATAAGTGAAAAGAGTACCAATACCTCCTTCGATATCAATCCAACTGTCTATTTTGGTTGCACCAGTTAGTTTTGATACTTCATAAAACATATCTTTTTGGGTCATTAGGTGTTGAGCTAATGCTTTTAACATTAGACCTCTTTGGTGAATTGTATATTTTTGTAGATTTTGTCTTGCGGTAGTTCTACCATAAGTTACCATTCCACCAAAGTCAATACCTTTTGTTGTCGAATGAGTGATTAAATTACCATTTACAGCATCATATAAAGGAGTGCCATCATCAGAACCATTTACCCAACTTCCGTAAGCATAAGATTGTAATTTTTTCATATTTGATTAATTAAGATTATAAAGATTAAAATTTATTAAATATAATTGTTATAAGTATTAAAATTAAGTTCTTACAAAAATAATGTTTTTTGATAGATTAATTTATAATAATTGCAATTCATAAAATTGGTATAATTTTAGACTAAACTATATTAATTCTAAAATTTAATTCAATTTTATTGTTAAATATCTGATTTACATCAAATGTTTAATTAAATAAAGTAATTTGAGTAGAATTATTGTTTTATAATCTAATAATATTGGCGAATATTGTACAATGTTTATAATAGATTTAAAAACAAATATAATTCTATAAAAATATTATCATATTTTGATGAATAAATTATGAATTAATTATGAATATTTGATTAATTTTTTTATTTTG
>JBDNHS010000358.1:0-11809 GCA_041688685.1 Kapaibacterium sp. (SeqCode) | reverse complement strand
TTATGAGATTGAGTTTGTTTTTTCATGTAACACGGAACATCATGCCCTTCATGCAAGAATGGCTTAATAAAGTCATCATATATATTTAAACTTTTTATTGACTCCCTATAACTCTCACCAACCTCTAATGGCTCTCCATCAATAGCATCAGTAAGATAATGCCACCCGGCAATCGAAGTAACATTAAACATTAAAACTTTGATACCTAGTTTTTTTGCCACAATGTACAATGGATAATCATAATATATTTCTGTCACTTTTAATATTTTACTATGTTGTAATTAATACATTAACAAGAAGAGTAAGAAACTTGGTAAATCCAACCGCTCCATTGGGTGTTAATGAGGTAATTATACCTTACGAAACTGCAATGATGTTGTATAACAGCAGAATGGGTCTTAATCCAAATTCAGATTTGAATTTGAACATTAGACCTTGGAAAAGATTAGGTGATAGAAGCGTTGATATCGTTTCTGAGCAAATTTTATTCATTGGTCGTCCAATTGGTAATAATTCTAGAGAGTGGGGACATATAGTAATATTACCTGGTGCAAAAGTAGCATTCTTTAGAAACGCACGTTTTGAAAATATGAAAAAAGACATCACTGTTGATAACAAAGATGTTTATAATTTTCCAGGCGCTACTGCACTAAATAATAACATAAGAAATTTAAGTAATGGTTCTGGTGGTGCGATTACAACTTTCTCTTCAAGAACTTGGTTATTAGATTGTCAATTTGTTAACAATCAAGCAAGACATAAAGGTGGAGCTGTTCAGTTCTTACAAAGACCTGAGGGAATTCCAATTCAAACTCCTATAACTCCTAATTCTTTTTATGCTTCGAACAAAAATCCAAATTTAATTAATAGAGATGGAAGTGCTTCAAGTTTAAATAATAACATTCCATTGATTGATTTAATTGATGAAACGACTGTTAATCCATTAGATGATGCAAGTAGACAAGCTTATGATGATGGTCGTATTGCAATATTTTTAGGACGTGTTAGAAATTTAACTTTTGATAGAAATAAATTAGTATTGGCAAACTACGGTGAAATAAATGTAGGTATGCCGCCAAGAAGAATTACAACAGAATTGTTAAACGTACCTGCTGACTTTCCACAAGCTTTTGGTAATTATACTAGAGGTGGTGCGATTTATGTAGCTGGTGATGAAAACTTAAACAATAACAGAATTGAAATTGGTTTAGGTTTAAATAACAGTATGAACATTGGTGGAAATATCGTAACTTTCCCTAAGCCAGATTCATTTGTAGCAACTGGAAATATTGCAAGTAATTATCAAGCAAATGCTGCAACTCTTGGTTCAAGAGGTGGTGCAATTTATGCTGGACATAATACTTCATTAATAGTATCTGGTAGATTAAATGCAAACGAAACAAGAGTACCTGAATTAATAAAAGTATCTCCAACTCAAGAAGGTAGATATTCTTATGGTGGTGCAATTTATATGGCTAACACTAATAGCAGATTACAAGTATATGGTGGACCGGCAAGAGATGCAATTAATAATACAACTGAATTTGTTGGTAATAAATCAGGTGCCGGTGGTGCGATTTATGTCGATGGTGGAACTGATCAATCATTATCTCCAATTATTGGTGGTTCTGATGTAACAGCAAATACAAGAGATTTAGGATTCAATATATTATTTGAAAATAATATAGCTTACTCAGAGGGTGGAGCAATTTATTCTAAAAGACATACAAGTGTAAATGGTTCTGGTGGTGTAACAGTTAATAATTTAATTGGTTACGGTGGAAAATATCCTGTAAGATTTTTGAATAATTCGTCAGGATTTTCTGGTGGAGCTATATCAGTTATTTTACCTTTAGGAATATCAGTACCTGTATTACAAAGAGCTTCTAATTTTGTTAGAGCTAGATTTGAAGGTAATAATGTAGGTGCTTCTATTGTTGGAACAGTTAGACCATTAGTAAAAGGTGGTGGTGCAATTTATGTAACAAATTCAGATATCAATGTAATAAAAGGTGTTGAATTTTCATCTAATACTGTTCTTAACGGTAATGGTGGTGCGGTTGCAATCATAAGCCCTGAATTAAGTTTAAGAAGATTTATAGTTTCTGACTTAGATGTAGTTAATGATAATGATTTAGATGGTGTATTTGATGATTATGCATCAACAAATGGTGCATTTATATTTAATAATAGCAACTATTTGCCAGATACAAGAATGTTAACAAGATTTATTTCTAATAATGCTAATTTTGATGCAGACTTTATTGCAAGTCAATCTTCAAGTGGTACAACTCAAAATGAAGCTGGAAGAGTTAATGATGTTGTAAGAAGACATCCAGATGTAAATATTCCAGAAAATGGTATAGCTTTAGGTGGAGCAATTTATATATTAGATGTTGCTACTTTATCAAGAGCTAACAGAGCAGATTCGGTTATTTTTAACCGTGTAAGAATGCAAAATAATGAAGCTTATTCTGGTGCTGCAATATATTCTGATAACTATGATTTAAAACTAATCTTAAATAGATCATTAGTAACGGGTAACAAAGCAAATTCTCAGATTGGTGTTAATCAAAATATGGTTACTGGTCCAGTTGTAAGAACTAGCAATGTTATCACAGAAAACAATGCTTCTCACGATTTAGCAAGTGCAGTAATATATGGTGAAGTACAAGGTCCATTACCTGCAAGCATATCTTCAGAAGCTGCAAACTCAATTTATAACAATAGTGCAAGATTTTTGATTAGATTACCTGATGCTCCTAACACTAAAGGTGTATTAGCTGGTACTGCTGCAACTGGTTTGGGTGGTACTGATACATTAAGAGGAAATTATTGGGGTAGAACAGAGGCTGATGTAAATTTAGCTATTTCTAATGATCAAGGTTTTGATCCTGTAACTATGGAATCATTCTTTGTGGCTGGTGATGGTCAAACTCACTTACCTTATAGATTAAATCCAGATCCAAGTGATCCAAGAACACAAGGTCCTTTTGAATCTAAAGCAAGATTTACTTATGTTCCAGTTAGTTTGGATAATGATGATAATGATGAAAATTTACCTAAAGCAGGAACTATTCCTGAGCAATTATTAATGTCAGGTAAAATTTATGATTTATATGATAAAACAACAGATATCAAAACTGCAGATTATTCTGAAAGAAGAATGTCTCCGATTGAAGATTTCGCAGTTGGTTTACCACAAACAATAAGAAGATACAATAATTTAACATCACCTTCTAATGGTAAATATGTTAAAAGAACATTGAGAGATCCTTTTGCTATCGAAGCATTAGATACAGCTGGAATTGCAAAATATGGTTTCTTGAGTTCTTTACAAGATGAATGGAGAGCTGATAAAGCTGGTAATTCTTACCATCCTATTGGTTATCCTTTATACTTAGAAACAACGGTTAATTATGATGGTTTAGTAGAAAATAGTAATCATGATCCTTTATTATTGAATGAAACTGTATTCTTCGTAATTAATGAAACTACTGGTGATTTCATCAGATCAAGTATGACACAAGCATCTGAAAATGCTCCTTTAAGAGAAGTATTTAGATCAAGAGTTGAATTAGTACCAGATTCTAGTAATAGAAATCCTAATTCTACTTTCAGAAGAACAAGTGAAGGTTTAGCTAACTACGGAATAGGTTTTCCTTTATTAAGTAGCATAAGTCAAGACCCATATAATGAAGATAGAGCTTCTTTAATCGGTAGAAAATATACTAACAACTTCAATCAATTTGGTAGAATGCCAAATATTTATAGCAATAGACCCGCTGTAACTACACCACAATCTTATTTTGCTGGTGAAAAATACAGAGCTTTACCAGTAGATACTGGTGATGTAATTAGAATAGTATCAAGATCTATTTTATGGAAAGAAGGTCCAATATCAGCTTATGATGATGGTGTTACGTTCAAAATTGTTGGTTCAACTGTAGCTCCAGAATTTACTGGAAACGTAGTAAAATTATCAACAGATACATTAGTTAGAATTGTTCCTTCAGATTATCCAAACAGACAAGCTGCAGGACTTATGGATACATTAAGAATTACAGAATTTTTAAATAAAGTATTTGTAACAGAAGATAGAACTTATCCAGTGGCTCCTGGTACATATTCTGGTATCGAAAATCCATTATATGGTCAAGGTAGAGATTCGATTTTAGCTATCACTTCAAGAGATACAAATCAATTCTATAATCCTAGCGCATTAGTTGCTGGTAATAGATATACACAATTAAGATACGAATGGTCAGTGCCTGCTAATTCAGGTTTGAAAAATTGGTTAATGGCTGATACAGTTTATGCTGCTGATACAAAAGTACCAGTAAGACAAAATCCTAAAGATGAAGCTGTAGGTTATATATTCTTTAAAGGTCGTCCAACTAATCCTTATGTTGTACCAGCTGGTGAAGATGTATTTGTTTCTACAAGAAACTATCCACCTAACGCAACTACAATTGATGAATTAAAAGCAACTGGTTTGTTTAATGCTGATCAAATTGATCAATTATTAGAAACTTATCCTAAATATTTCCATGCTCAAAGTTATGAAACTGTAAATAATTTAGATATTGCAAGATACTTACAACAAGATACAATTGACTTTGGTGCTACAACAAGAGCAGGTTATAATTTCAAAATTTTAGTAGTAGATTCAATTCCTGTAATATTTGATGAAAATGTTGCAAGAGAAGAAATATTAAGAAGAGAAACTAATGGTAGCGTTGTTGATACTTTAGCTATTTACGAACCTTCAGTATTAACTTGTGCGAGAACAGAAGACGGTAGATTAGTTGCATCTTTAACAGATAAATTAAGATTTCAATTAGATATTAACTCTGATGATGAAGCAGAAGATGAAGCAGCAAGAAATCAACATAACTGGGATTTCCGTTATGGTCAGACTTCTTACAGTTTCAAAAACTTAATCAGCAGCGGTGGAACAGATAACAATAGAGTTGATATTGTATTAGATACAACGTTTGTTCTTGATGAATTTGGTCAAGTTGATACATTAATCAAACAATCTAGACCAGGTTGGTTAGCTAACAAATATTTTGTACAATATGGTAATGATGTTATTGTTGATGGATTCGGACAAGACTATATTACTAAAGGTCAATTAAACATAAGAATTCCAAGAAACGAAGCAATAGCTTTATTAACTCCAGCAATTGATATTAACAATGAAGAAATTAACACTGATACAACATTTACAATAGTATTACATGATGGTCACGGTGGAAAATCTACTCAAGACTATAAAGTATTTATCAATATTGCACCAGTAATAAGAACAAATACATTATTGAATGCAATTGAAGGAAGAGATTATCAAGAAGGTTTACCTGCTAACGATGGTACGGATCCTAACTCACAAATGTTAGATTCTGCAAAAAGAATTTATGCCTTTGACAGAAACTTCGGTCAAAAATTAGAATATGAATTAATATATACTAATGATAGTAGAGATTCTTTAGCAAAAGATCCTTGTTATGCTGAAGCTGGTTCTTGGTCATTAACAGGAATGAAAACTACACCTAATTGGTTAAGAATTAATGAAGAAAGTGGTTTATTATATGGTACACCTGGAATAAAAGATGCACCTAAAACTGAAAAAGTAACAGTATTAGTTTATGACATTATCAATGGTGAAAGAAGATTAACTGATATGAGACAGTATGATATGATAGTAGAACCTGCTGATCACAAACCAAGATTGGCTGGTATCCCTGCAGCAGAATGTTTTGAAATAGGTAAATCTTATAGTGATACTTTAATAGTAACTGATAGAGATTTATTAAGAGATCCTGCTACCGGTTCTATCGAAACTGTAACATTATCTGTAATTCAACCATCAACTGGTTTTGATATATCACCTAAGACTATAACTGGTCCTTTGGGTAATGATACAACTAAAATCGTATTATTTGCAACTCCTGGTTCTAATCCAGTATTAGGTCCAGATAACAGAGTAACTATAATTGTTAGAGCTACTGATTCTAAAGGTAATACTTTTGATATTCCGGTAAAAATCAAAGTTTCTAACTCTACTAATTTCTCTGCAAATGTTAAAGTTTCAAATAGTATTGGTGCTTTCCAAGATATGATATTTGGTGTTGGAGCAAATGCAACGACTGGTGACGGAACTGATGGTAGAGAAAATGGTACTTTGGATCCACAATATTGTGAATTTGAATTAGCTAACTATCCACCTTTAGATGTATTTGATTCTAGATGGTCAATACCAACTATTAACGGTACAGCAAGAAGTATTTATCCTGCACAAATAAATCAAGATCAAATTTGGATTGGTAAAATTCAACCAGGTGGCGAGACAGGAAACACTTCAAGTTATTACCCACTTAAAATTAGCTGGGATTTAGCAGAAGTGCCTCCTACAAGTGATAATACTAAAAACCCTACTGGTTCAGTATTTTATTTAAGAGATGCGACTTCTAATGGTAACTTATTCAATATTAATATGAACACTGGTGCTGCAAGATTAACTCAAGGCTTCCAATATTCAGAAAATGCTGGCGTTGCTACATTAGTAATAAATCAAGCATCTGTTGATGCATTCATAATCTATAGAGATTGGAATAATTCAGTAACAGAAAATACATTAGATGTGGTTAATGAGATAAATAACATTACTCCAAATCCTGTAATTAATAATGCCATAATTAACTTTAGTTTAGCTAAAGCTAACAATGTTCAAATTCAAATAATTGATGTATTAGGAAATGTAGTAGCAGAAGTTACTAATGATTTCTATAATTCAGGTAATTATTCTGTTGAATGGGATGTTAGAAATATTACTGGTCAGGATTTATCAAGTGGTACTTATTTAGTTAGAATGGTGGCTGGTGATTTCGTAACAACTAAAAACATTAATGTTGTAAAATAAACTATTAAGCAATAAAAATGGGGCTTGTTTGCAAGCCCCTTTTAAAAAAAGAAAACAAAACGGAGTTTTTATAATGAAAAAATTATTTAAAAATATTAGCTTATGGGCAACGGGTTTATTAGCTTTGGCTAGTGTATCTAATGCTCAGGTTTATGGTGACTATGAAGTTCCAACTATCATACAAAAAAATTATGTGCCATTAAACCAATTTACTTCTACTACAATAGACCCTACTTCGTTTGTTGTACCTTTTAATATACCAAGTAGAGACGATGGTTTCGCAAAGATAAATATTGGATTTGAATTTGAATATAATGGTAATACTTATACAGAAGTATATGTTAATGTTAATGGTTTTATAACTTTTAATAATCCTAATAATACTTTATTACCTCAAAGAAATCCTAATGGATTATTTCAAAATAATTCAGCTACTTTTACAGATAATGTAGTTGCTCCTCTTTGGGGTGACCACTTTTTGAGAACTTTATCAGAACAACCACCAGTAAATACTTATTTACAATCTAACATCAGATACTTTTCTGATCCAGTAAATAATACATTAACTATTGAATGGTCTAACTTAAATATTAATGATAAAACTGTTCAATCTTCTGTAGGTAATTTTATGGTTATCTTATACAGATCTTCTAATATTAATATTTCTAAACAAGGTGATATTGAATTTGCCTATGGACAAATTGGTGGTAATCCTTTTACCTTATTGAATAATGTAATTACTAGAAATGCATCTGTTGGTATTAAAGGTTCTTTTGGTGATTTTATGAATGGTTTGGTAACTAATTTATCTCCAAATCCACTATTAAGCAGAACATCTCCCGAATTAACTAATCAATGGACACCTTCTGGTGCAACAAACAACAGAATCTTATTCAGAGCTAAAATTGTAGAAAAAGAAATGTCTGAATGGGGTGATGGAGACGTTGATTTTTCTAAAACTAGAAATGGTATCCACAATGGATTACCTCAAAATAGATTTGTAACATTTAACGATGTTAGATTAATATTAAGAGCTGACGTAACTGGTATTCCTTTAGATAGCGTTAGATATAGAGCCGCTTATCACGGTGATGTAAGACATGATGGTAGATATTTCTTTAATGCTTTAAACCAAAAATCTTTCATTACTTGGAGAGATAAAGAAGAAACTTTAAATTTACCTCCATTTATTACTTCAATTACTCAAGTATTTTATAGAGCTACACCTTTAGATGCAGTATTTATATTAAATTATTTGTCTAACAAAGTATCTGCTTTACCTTGGACACTTGACACTGTTGTTGAATATGGTAAAGTAAATAATACAGCTGCAACTTCAATTGCTTTTGATAATTATATCAAAAACATTGATGGCTCTGTGTTAATACCTGTCAAATTAAATGGATTAGCTAATTTAGGTGTTTCTGGTTCTTTTGAATTAAACAACGAATTAGTTTCTGTTGTTAATAACAACTTAAATGATGGTGTTGTATTAGTTGAAAATAATGGTAACAAAGTAGTATTTGCAGCAACTGGTAATATTAACAACAACGATGTTTTATTCTACATCAAATTAAACAATATTGAAAACTTAAAAATTAACAATGTTATTTTTAATGATGTTGAAATTGGCGATATTAATGTAGTTAATTCTAATGAAGTTGTAGAAGTTAATTTAGTTAATTCTCCAAATCCATTCACTACAAATACTGTAATATCTTTCAATGCTCCAGAAAACAACGTTTATTCATTAAATGTTTATGATATTATGGGTAATTTAGTTAAAACTATTGCTAATGTTGAATTGTCTTCAGGTCCTCAAAGTTTTACTTGGGATGCTACTGACAACAATGGTAATGCTTTAGGTAATGGTTCTTATATTTACAGACTAACTAGCAATAGTTTGCAATATTCTGGTAGAATGATTATTAACAAATAATCAAACTTTATTATCAATGTTAAATATTATCTAAGAGTTCATTGAAATATAATAAATATATATATAATATAATAATTGTAATGTTGCTCACAATGGTGAGCAACTTACAATTAATTTCTCAAGAAACTGTATTCAATTTTACTTCAATTGATAAAGTAGACTATTGTGGAAATACTAACTCAAAAAATGTATTATTTACATTAAATATTGGTGAAGTGAAACCTGAAGATAATTTAGAGTATATTGGATTTGAAATAAACTACGATATTAGCAAATATAAATTTAATTTTGTGTTAACATCAAGTACTTTTTTAGATGAATTTGAATATAAAAATTATTCTATATCTAATAGTGAAGGTATAATAGTTGTTGATGCTGGATTTAATACTATTGGTAAAAAAATATCAGGAAATAAACCACTTTTAGCATTAAGCGGTGAATATATAGGTAAAGATTGTTTGGATAGCGGATTTATTACCGTACGAAGAATATTATTGAATGAAGAATATACAAAAAAAGTATTTAAAGTAAACGACTTTAAGATAAGTACAGAATTCTTTGATACCAAATATAATAGTTATACAATTAAAACTGAAAAAGATACAATAGAATTTGATTCTACTGAATATGAAAAAGTAATCCTAATTAAATTTGAATTAAAAAGTAATTTTGATTTAGTGAATGGAAGATTTAACAAAATATTAAACGATAATTATATTATCGACAAAATAGAAATAAATGATAGTAATTTGATTTTGGCTAAAGATGAAATAAATGATACGATAATATATAAAATTACTAATAATGAGATAAACAAAAGAAACTTTGAGATTTTAGCTACTATAAAAAAATTAGAAAATAAAGAAGAATTATTAAAATTAAACTTTGGTGAACTTAACTTTGGTGAATGTAATTGTAATAGAATTGAAAATAATCAATTAGGTTTTATCAGACAATTAAAAGAAAATAAAGATACAACTGATACAACAAATAATAGTATCAATAAGTTAAAAAGGTTAGAGCCAATTCATAAATTAGAAAATAAAATATTACAAGTTTTTAACGACGATTTAGACCTAAAAGAAATTAAGATATGGAATTTAGATGGTAATTTAATCCATAATTTTAAAATGTTAGAAAGTACAAATTTAATAGTAAATATGAATGACATAGAGTCAAAAATATTAATAATACAATTTATATATACTGATAACACTTATTTTACAAAAAAAACGATTTTAGAATAAGATTATAAATAAACTATATTTATAATTTACATAAGAAAAACAAACATAATTAATTTAATTATTATTTTCATTTAACGAGGTATCCTATGAAAGGACTAATTACTAACAAAACTATAAGCAATACATTGAAATATGTACTCGCTATAGTTATATTATTTTCAATTGGGAGCAAAGCAATTTCCCAACAAGGGTTACGACCAGTAGTGCCAGTATTAAGCTTAATTGGTAATGATGGTTCGTATGATAAAACTTGGTACCCTGACGGTAGAATATGGTTACCACCATCGGTGAACCCTGCTGTTCCAAGAGAATTTTTGTTACCAGTATTTATTGATAACAGATGGTTTAGTTATGTTACGAGAACTGTTGATAATAGAGACACAATCAGATATATAGCTGACGCAATTAGAAGTTTTAAATTCAAATTGTTTTATGACTCTTTAGCTCTAAGAGTTGTTGGAATAGAAACTGATGGTCCAAGACATAATCCAGATGATTTGGATTACAAACCTTTAGCAAACGGTTGGAATCTATCATTCTTTGATAATCCAAATACAAGATATTGGTCATATTTGAGAAACCCATTAAATACACCTCCTGGTGATAATTTAAGAGGTAGAATGTTAACAATAACTGGTAGTTCACAAAAAGCATTAGAAAATACTAATTTAAATTCACAAGAATTTAAAGTGTTATTATATGTTAGATTCAGATGTATTCCTTCTTTGGTTCAGACACCTGGTCCAGAAGGAAATTCTCCAATATACATTTCTAATGATACTATTCAATATAATGACTTAAATATTACTACTACTGCACCTTTTATGAAATATAGAGGTTATCCTAATGAAACTGCAACTACGCAATACCCAACTCCTACTCCAGGAACTTTTTACAGTCCTAGTAATAACAATATAGAATTTACTGGTTTGGGTGGTTTGAGTAATAAAGGTTTTATAACTACTGAAAATCCTATTATACCAGGTGTTATTTATTTACGTTATATGTCAAAAATTCCAAATTTTGACTTTATTATAAATAAAGAAATTGGTCAACAACCTCCAGTTGTTAAAGTTAATGGTAACCCAGAATATTGGGAAGTATTAGACCCAATTACTGTTGATTACGGTTCTACTAATCCACTTGAAGGTAGAAGAAGAATGGAAATTAGTATTCCACCTGATGAAACACAAACAAGATTAAGTGAAATTACTGTTGAATCAGATTCAGAATGGTTAAAATTTCAAACTGTAAACTTAGGTGCGGCAATATCAAAACAACCTAATCCTATTAGACAAGCTACTAGAATTGGTAGAATTAATTGGTTAGATAGAGCGATTTTAGATCCTAACTCTGGTATTAATGATCCAAACGGTCAACCTCTTACAAGAGATGGCTCGGTTACTTTAGAAATAATATGTGATCCTGCTTCTTTATCAGATGATGTTAATAAAACTGGTATTTATGTTGGTCATATCACTTTCAAATCTCCTTTTGCAAGAGTTTCTCCTGTAAGAATTAAAGTAACATTTATATATTTCAGAGTACCTCAAGAAGGCGAATTCCAAGGTACAAGAGTACCAGGTATCAACTTAAATATAAATAATTCAAGATCTACTACTGATGGTGGACCACAAGCAACAAATATTATATTTGGTACTGGTGAAAGAGCTTCTTTAGGAGTTGATTCATTATACG
>JBDNHS010000357.1:0-2168 GCA_041688685.1 Kapaibacterium sp. (SeqCode) | reverse complement strand
TATATTATGATGATAATACGATGATAAAATAATATTTTTAAAGTGCCCTATTTTGCAATATTAGCGTGTACATATATATACATATACTATATACATATACATATACAGTATATAGTATGAACAATCATATAGTAATAATATTTATATATACAAAAAATTGAATATATATATATATTGGAAAGCTTATTAATTTAAAGATATTAATTACTGACAACGATACTTAACATGTCAAATTTGGACACTGAAGTATTGAATCGATGCTGTGCGATGTTAAGAGGAGGTTCTAAAGCTACAAAATATTCCTCTTTTTACAAAGAAACGGAGCATGAAATTAGGAATAATTATTCTGCCAGATTTAATCCCAATTTAACTAATAAATCAAGTTGTAAAAGTATTGGTAAAGGTAATATCAATATTAGTTCAATTAGTTCAATGAGTAGAACTGGTCCTAATTTATCAGGATATGGTATATATTAAATCATATCGTACATGAGGTTTTATGATAAAAATCAAAGTTGATTATATTAATAATTTAATTATCCTATTTTCCGAGTATCGGGATTTATGCATAATAAATTATTAATATAATCAACTATTTTTATATCTAATTGGGATATAAATTCATTATTTTTCCAATTTATATAATTAATATTAGAAAAATATTTTAATGTATTATCTTCATTAAAAATATAATCTTTTCTTTGTGACAAACTAGCCAAACTTAACATATTTTTATAGCCCGGATTTTCTATTTTTTCAATTAACAATAAAATATTTATTAAATCTTTATCATATTTAATAGAATATTCCGATTTTTCTACATTTATCATAATTGTTCCAGTTATTAACTCATAAATTGTACAACCTAATGCCCACAAATCTATTTTTCCATCGTATTTTAATCCCAAAATTATTTCCGGACTTCTATAATATCTCGTTTGACCCGTTCTTGAAATACTACCACTTTTTTGTAACAATCCAAAATCTGTTAATAATATTTTTGGATTATCAATGTATTTTTGAATATAAATTTTATTATCTTCGTTTTTTAATTTTGATGATTGTTCATCTTCTTCATCTTCTTCATCATTAGTATTTTCATTCTTATTTTTAATTTTAAATATTTTTCCAATATTGAATTTATCATATGAATGAAAATACTCGTTTTTATCAGAATTATATGTTGATAAACTTTTTTCATCGTTTGAACTTATATTGGATACATATGAAGAAATATCTGAAATATCGGAATTATTATTATTATCATCTTCTGTATCATCATTATCTTTATCATCATCATCATCTTTATCTTCATTATCATCTTTATCATCATCATCATCATCATCATCATCATCCTCATCATCATCCTCATCCGAATCGACCAAACTATCAAATATGTCATATTCAACGGATAAATCATTTAACATCTGATAAATTGGATCATATATAATTTCAATCATATTTTTTGTATTTATTACATTTTTTTTAGTTAATTTAAATTTTGAATACAAGTCATTTTTTTTAACAAATTGAACTATTTCATTTTGAAATTTACTAATACCCACAAGTAAAAAGTTTTCTGGTTTAATATCTGTATGAATATATCCATGTTTATGAATAAATTCAATTGATTTTGACATTTGAGGAATAATATTTTTAATAAATTCAATTGGTAATTTTTTATCATATATTTTAGAAATATCATATAGAGAACCTATTGCAACTTCATAAATTACTATTACAATATTTTCGTCATATATAAAATAAGAGGTTGGGTAATTTATATATTGTGAATACTCTTCTTGTTTTGGAAATAAATCACATATTTTAGTTTCTAACATCCCTTCATTATTGTCTTCCTCGTTGTGAATTTTTAAGGCTTTATACGATATATTTATTTTTTTTAATTTGATAGTTTCCATAAATTTTACAAGTTCAATCGCAAACCATACAGTCGCACAAGCACCTTTACCTAGTTTATAAATTAAAATATATAAATTATCATTTTTATTGTCGTAAATAATATTAGAATTCATAAAGTAATTATTATTTATTATATATAATAAATAATAATTTTTAACTTATTTTAATCATTAATACTATATAAAATATATTATACAAAATAATTTATCTTGTATATTTTTCTAATTTTTCATTTAATTTTTTAT
>JBDNHS010000356.1:0-7325 GCA_041688685.1 Kapaibacterium sp. (SeqCode) | reverse complement strand
TACTATCTAAGACATAAATTAGATTACCAACTCTGTCTTTAAACATACCAAATCCAGTAGATTTTTCAGTATTTTTTGAATATTTACTATTAGGACCATACCATAAAGCCGAGCCGTTTCTATCTGCTATTTCTTTTGCACTAAGTCTTGTAACGTCCTTTATTGCTCCTGCTCTTACCATACTAAACAATGTATTTGTTGTAATATCAGAAGCAGTTAAAAAGTTTTTCATTTCTGTGTAATGTTGAACTAATCCAACATCAGGGATTTTAATAGTAATAAATTCTTTACATATTTTTTCTTTTACTTCAATACTATCTTGTCGTCCAAACAATTGTGCTTTTGGGTCACAATTTTTGTCTGGTGGTGGTTTTGGTTTGTCCTCTTCTGGTTTGTCTCCTGGTGGTTTGTCCACTGGTGGTTTTGTGTCGTCAGGAGGAGGAGTAACTACCACGTCCTTTGGAGGAGTATTATAACAATCTCTTTTTACTGTTTTATTAGTTAGTGGATCAGTAAATTGATATGATTTTTGTGTTCTTGCACAATCAGGTTTACCCAAATTTTGAGCATAGTTATTAAATGTATTAAATTGAAATCCAGTTCTTGGGTCTCTAAATGAATTAATTGGATATTTATACATACCAATACCCTCACCTAACTTATCATCTTTAATAACGACATTACGCTCACTTGTATAAAAGAAGTTACTATCAATTGCAATTACAAAGCCTACGTGTCCGGAAGAAGATTCTGATTGACTATAACGATAAAACCTTGCTCCAATTTCTGGTTGAGTACTTTGGTCAATAATTCCACGTTGAGTATTCAAAAATAGCGTAGATCTCCAAGCGTTTCCAGCTATTACATCACTTCTTTGTTCTAATTTGTAGGTTCTTTTTTCATCTTCAGTTGGTGCAAAATTTATTCTGGCAGGTTGAAAATTACCATTAACTATACTTCCCCAAATACTTGCTTTAGTCTGTCCAGTTGGGTATCTATTCTCTAATCCTGGGCAAGTTTTTATCACTTCTTGCATAATTTTATTGATAAATAATTCGCACCAAGCCGAACCAACTGCACCAGCATAATAGTTAATCCACCAATCCTTTAATATTGCTCCACTTTTAGCTTCAAGTTCACGCATACCGACATTATACCACGCTTGAGAAACGCATAATATCATATTGACAAACTCATTTGCTCCATTGTATTTGCCCAATATTTCTGCTGGGTTTGTTACAAGAGTTGGGTTTGTGCTTGTGTCGTCTTTTGGGTAAACTCTAAATTTTAATGCCATTTTTATTAATATCCGTATGGGAATAAATAAGTATTTCCTTTATTTTCAATTGCTCTTACTAATTTATACTTATCATTTTCAGAACTACTAACTTTTCTATCAATATTATCCAATACAATTTGTGGCTTATCTACTATTTTTTGAGTATAAATCGGCTTTTCCACAGTTGTAATAATTGGCTGTTTAATTAATTGTGTTTGGTTTTGAGCTGGTGCTTGTGGCGACTTTTCTATTTGTTTTAGATAATTGCTAAAATCACTTCCAATTACAATTGGATTAACATTTATATTTTGATTAGTTGGGTCTTTTTTTCTACCCTTGCAACCACATTTACCTTTACAACCACAATCTGCCATTCCACCACCACCACAACATTGCAAACTTTGTGCATTGTCTTCTAAAGTACTAATTTCTAATTTCATAGGATTCTCGTATAATTTAAATCTATTTATTTGAGTGGAATCTTGATTTTGGATTCTACCGATTACTTTTCTCTTGACATCATAACCACTCGCTTTCATAGTTGCATCAAGTTCTATCCATCTATTGCCATTATATGCTTCTAACACCACGTGAGTGAACTCCAAAGCTCTCCAAGAAATAACTTTTATTCTGTTCTTTATCCCCAAAGCTGATAACAATACGGAAATGATCATTACCATTCCATCACAATCTTCGCCTTTTTTGTTGCCATTAACCAAATGAATAGGTGCTGTTAATTGCTCAATACCCTCTGGATCTAATTTATAAGGAACTAAACGGACTACATAATTATAAATATTTTTGATTGATTCATCTGTAGTTTTACCCTTTAATTCTCTTGCTTTTAAAATTATTACTTCATCTAATCTATCTCTATTGATTAACCTATACATTTCTGAAACTATTTTATCAATAATGCCATCGTGTGATGTTGATTCTGCTATTTGCGTTTTATACTCAATAGATTTATTCATTTACTTTTTTCTTTTTAATTTTAATTTCTTTCCAGCCAATATTCCAATTCCAACTAATCCTAATGCACTTACTCCAATTATAGCAAGGTTTTTAGGTTGTTTAATAGTTTCAATAGTACCAAATTTGCAAGTGTCTTTACTAATTTGTTTCAATTCAGTCATTAATTGTTGAGTGTCGCCACCAACTAACTTTAAATAATTAATATTGGTTATTGCTTGTTTTAGTCTTTTATCTAAAAATGAATCCATTTTGGCTGGGTCTATGCCGTCTCCCATTGCCGTCAAATCTAATCTTCTATCTCTATAACTTTGTTCATTTATGTTCATTTTTTACCTAATAATTTTGCTGTAGTATTTACTTGAGTGAGTGCATAAGCTCCGACACCTACTGCACCTATAATCAAAGCCCATTTTACTATATCTGTCGTTGCTCCAATAGCTCCACCTACTTTATCAAATAAATTTTCAGCTGTTCCTTTCTGATATTCTGGTGGGATTTCTCTCATTTCTTGTTTATATTCAGAACTTATAGGCAAACTTATTTTTTGAGATACATCGCCAGTTTTATCAATACTTCCCCAATACATATAGTTTAGGACTTGTTTTACTTGCTCTTTAGGTCTTAAACTTACTTTTGCTATTTCATCTATTACTGAATTTGCAGTATTTGATTTATCTCTATATTCTGGTATTTGTTTCTTTTTTGCCAAATTATAGTATGAAACAAGTATGGATTCAATTTCTGGTCTATTCCATAAACAATTGAAAGGTATCCAGCAACTAAGTTTATTCCATTTAATATTACCCATAACATTAGATATTGCCTGTTGCATCAAATCAGCTGTAACTGTACCCCATAAAGCCCTAAAAGGACTTAATAAATCAATATCATTTAATGGTGTTGTCAGTTCATTAAAATCATTAAGATTATAAGGATTACAACTCATTTCTTACCTTTTTTTTCTATTATTTTATAAAATCCAAATAATAATGCTGAACCTATAAAAATTCCACCAACAAAATTGTTATCTACAATCCATTTTCCCATTTTATTGTCATCGGTTTGTATCAATTCAGTAATTTGGTATCTTGTTGTAGATCGTGATGGGTCAATTGCTGATAATCCATCATTTATAGTTTCTTGGCAACCACACATTTTATTCCTGATCTTAATATTTTAGAGATTTTTTGCATTAATTTTTTTTCGTACAAATTTTCATTATACTTAATTTGTTCTATTTGTTTTTGGGTCTTAATTTTGAGGTCAAAATCTAAACCATTGCCATACTCTTCACATAATAACATAGTTACTCCCTACAATAATAGATTACTTTATATAGCTTGCAATAATTTTGTTTTGTATGTTCTTTTATATCAATATGTTAGAAACTTTTGAAAACTTATTTTTAGAACGGAATACCATTACGGAGATATAAAAGGATTCAAATTTTGTTAATTTAAATCCAGTCTGTTGGTGTTTTTTTTTGCAGATTTTATAGAAGTATTGACACGCTATTTTATAGTTTGGCATATCTTTTGAAAGGTATATTTTATCTATAATTTGGATTGAGTCATATTTAAGATTATAAGCAATTGGATTTTCTTTTCTCATAATATAATAGCACAATTTTGGCACAATTTTTTATATTATGAGTATTTACGATATTCTACAAGTCTTATTATATCTACTTTTAGGGGAGTTTTGCACAATTTTACATTCAATTTGACAACTTTTGTGTCATTAGTTAATAAATAAATAAATTTTTCAATAAAATTAAATAGTATAAAATGAATTTAATAAAGATATTTAGCTTGTTTTTAATTGTTGTTTTATTTTCTGCTTGTGATGAGAAAGCAAAAAATGAAAATAAAGAAGTAGAAGAAATAAACAATAACATCATTAATTTTCAAGGAAGAAAAATAGATTTAGAACCTTATTTCGAAGGATTTCCTTATACCGAAATTAATCCAATTTATAAAGCGGGTAAAATTTTCTATTATAAGTTAGACTCTACTACTCAATTATTAGAAACAAATTTAGTTGAAAATGCTAAATTTGATGAAGGAAAAAATATTTCTGATATAGATTTTTCAAAAAGAAATGTATGGGGGATAAAATTTAATCCAAATGATGGTTGTTTGTATTGGAATGGTGACGAAAAAAATGATGAAGTTTTGAATATCTATAAATTAAATCCTCAAAATAAACAATTAGACAAATTAACAAATGTGCCTTACATATTTGGGTGGTCTTTAGATAGTAGCAAAAAGCAAATAGCTTATATTGCTAGGCTTGGAGATTTGGATAAGAGATTGAGTGAATTAAGAATTTTGGATATAAACTCTGGAAAAGAAAAAGTTATCAATAAGGATAATAAGAACTTCAGATATACTTGGAGTACTCCATCTTGGCAACCCCAAAACAAAGGTATTGCAGCAGGTGTTTTAAAAGGTACCGATAGAACTTATGGAAATATTGCTTATGTAGATTTTAAAACAAATAAATTAGAAATTATTACTGACGCAACTAAATCAAGAAGTTTCCCAGAGATTTTGGGTGAATGGTTAAATGAAGATGAATTTGCATATCTTTCAAATGAAAATGGATATAATAATTTATACTCTTATAATATAATTACCAAAAAAAATAAGCAAATTACTAATTTTGAAATTGATGTAAAAGATGCAGAAATAGTAGAGATAAATAACGAAAAAAAGATTTTTATCATTACTTCATCTCCTATCGAATCAACAATATATTTATTAGAACAAGATGGCAAAGAGATATTGAAACAAAATGTTTCTGAAAATCTTACAATTTCAGATATTGAAAAAAATAAATTATTAATCACAACAAATTCTGCTGTTAATAAATTTCGAATTGATGAATTAACAATTAATTTGGATAAATTTGAATTCAGAACTTATATTGATTTGCCAAAGAAACTAATGAAAAAAATTATTAATGCAAATGTCGAAAGAGTTCAATTCCCAACGTTTGATATTGACCCAAAAACAGGTAAAAATAGGATATTACACGGATTTTTATACAAACCTAAAAATCCAATACCAAAGGACAAACAAATGGTAATTATACAATCATTCTATGGTGGAAATAATGTTTATAATAATAGAGAACATATATTAGCAGAAGCAGGTATTTATTACTTTAGCCCTTCTCCAAGAGGCTCGACTGGATTTGGAAAAGACTTTGCAGCTTTGAATGATAAAGATTTGGGTGGTAATGAAATAATTGATATAAATTATGCAGCACAATTCATTTCTAAAAAATTAGATATCCCAGCAAAAAGAATTGGCGTACAAGGTGGAAGTCATGGTGGCTATGCTACAATGCGTATTTTGACTTTCCCAGGGGAAATTAATGGAATTAAATCTACATTTGATTGGGGATTTGGTATAAGCCACGCTGGATTTTCTGATATAGTACATTTTTACAACCACTGTAATATCCCTGATTGGGTTACTTTGGAGGCAGGCGACCCTTCTACAGAAGCAGAAAAACTAAGAGATAGAAGTCCACTTTACCACGCTGATAAACTAAAAGGTAAATTATTACTTACTCATGGCACAAATGACAATAGAGTGCCAATTGAAGGTAGCAGATTTATGGCGGACAGTCTAAAAAAATACAATAAACCATTTAAAATAGTTGAATTTGAAGGTGGCGGTCATTCTATTACTGGCTTACAAAATAATATAAGAAATTACAAAGAATGGTTTGATTTTTTGAATTCACTTTATGAAACTAAGAAATAAAAGATAAGATAACAGAACTAAATAATAAATTAGAATTATCTTACTTGGACTTTAACAAAAAAATCCTATATAACATTATGTAGGATTTTTTTTGGTTAATTTTTGAGAGTTAGTTTTTGAATTGTATTATTATTGTTTGATGTTATTGTTTGATATTATTTTATAGAATCTATACATTGAATTAAAATTAAATAAATTATAATATACTAATCAATTATAAATTTTGTACTGAATGTTTGATTATTAATAATTAAATCAATTAAATAAACACCCTTAGAGAGTTTATTTTTTTGTCTTTCATTTAAATCAATATTCAAGATTATTTTATTATTTTCATATAAGTAATTATCTTTAAAGTCAGAGTTAAATATAACTTGTCCAATATTATTTAATATTTTTATATTTACTTTGCTTATATTATTGATGTTTAGCTTTTCTAAATTAAACTCTAAGTTGAATACACCTGAATTAGGATTTGGATAAATTTTCAATTCACTTTTAGTTAGATTTGGGAAATTATCATTAACACTGGTCAAAATTCTAATATTTATATAATGCGTACTGTCACATTTCCCTTGAGTTTTGAATACAAATGTCAATGTAGTGTCTTTCTGATAAGCGTTGCCCCTATACTGTTCTCCTGAGTTAAGATATACCACTTCATTAAATTTTGTTTGTTCTTTGACAGCAATATATTTAATAATAACACTATCACACAATTTATTAATTTTAATATTTTCACTAATTATAGTATCTCTAAAGTAAATTTGACCATTATAAGTTTCACCGTAACATAAATTGATATTTTCTTCAAACTTAGGTGCGTCATTAATCAAAATTGTAGTAGAATAAATGCTATCACATAAATTACCATTTTTTACATATTCAGTAATCGTAGTTTCTTTGAAATATTTATTTCCTTTGTATTCACCACCCAAACAAACAGAAACTTCTTTTTCGCCTTTTGGAGAAGGATTTAAGCTAATATTAGCTTTGTAAATACTATCACAACCTAAGTAATTTTTAATACTTAAAACAAAAGTAGTGTCTTTGGTTATGTTAATATTTTGAAAGTTTTTACCTTCACAAATAGATAAATTTTCTTCATACAAACTTGGTTGTAATACAATTAAATTAAATACAACTATTGAATCTTTTTCATTTTGTATATTAATTCTATTCACTATTTTTTGTGAGTTTTCGATTACTTTACCTTGGAAGCTTTCACCTTTACATAAATAAACATTATAAGTGTTGTCAAATTCTTGTTCTATAACGATAAATTGATTGGCATT